>JAFARZ010000098.1 GCA_019245115.1 Streptosporangiaceae bacterium
GTAAGTCTTCGCAATTCCTGTGACGGCGGCTGCGGAGTCCCGCGCGGGCCGACGGCTGTGACACGCCGGGCAGGTGCGTGATTTGTCGGTGACGACAGTGTTTGCTGTGGTTCGTGACTGCGGCGGCCGGGATTCTGGCAGACGCGGACGGTGCCGGGATGCCGCCCGCTGGCGGGGCGTCCGCTGAGGAGCGGCTGGCACGGGCGCTGGAAGTCATTGAGCAGCAGTCGGCGCGGATCGATGACCTGATCAGGCGCGACACGGAGCTGGCCAGGCAGAATACGGAACTTCGGGAGCTGGTCGGCCGTCAGGCTGAGCAGCTGGCCGAGGCGAACGCCACGATCGCGGTGCTGCAGCGGATGGTGTTCGGCCGGTCGTCGGAAAAGTCCGGCCCGGCCCCGGGTGGCGACAGCGGCGATGCCGGTCCCGGTGACGGGGAGAAGCCGGGCAGCGGGAAGAAGAAGCCGGTGAAGCGGGGTCCGGGGGCACGCTCGGGGCGGCGGGACTACCCAGGGCTGCCGCGGTTCGAGGTGCTCTGGGACTTCCCCGGCGGCGGGTACTGCTGCCCGGACTGCGGAGAGCCGTTCACGCTGCTGGGCGATCACTGGTCCGGGGAGCAGCTGGACTGGCAGGTCATCATCCGGCTGGTCGCGAACTGCCAGCGCCGCTACAAGAGACAGTGCCGCTGCCCGGGGCAGCAGACGGTGACGGCGCCGGGCCCGCCGAAGGCGATCGGGAAGGGCCTGTTCACGAACGGGTTCATCGCGATGCTGCTCACCGAGCGGTTCGGCTCGGGCCGGAGCATGAACTCCCTGGTGACCGGGCTGGCGCGGCAGGGGGCGGAGATCTCGCCCGCGACGCTGGCCGGGACGGTCGCGCGGGCGGGGAGGCTGCTGGCCCCGCTGGCGGGGGCGATCGCGGAGCGGAACCGGGATTCTTGGCTGCTTCACGCGGACGAGACCACGTGGCGGGTGTTCGTCCCCGGTGACGGCGCAGGGCCGGCGAAGTTCTGGCTGTGGGTGTTCATCGGGGCGGACACGGTGTGTTTCGTGATGGACCCGTCCCGGGCGGGGAAGGTCCTGGCCAGGCACGCGGGCATCGACGAGGACACCGGGCAGCTGCTGCCGGGCGAGGACGGGGAACCGCGGCGGCTGGTGATCTCCTCCGATTTCTACGCCGTGTACCAGTCCGCGGGGCGGAAGGCCGACAGGCTGGTCAATCTCTTTTGCTGGTCCCATTTGAGGCGGTATTTCGTCCGGGCGGGGGACGCGAACCCTGCCCAGCTGCGCCGCTGGTCCGATGCGTGGCTGGACCGGATCCGGGATCTTTACGCTGCCCATGACCAGCTCATGGCCGCCTGGCAGGAGGCTGCGGCCCTGCCCGCGCAAGGAACGCAGGCATCCGCCGCGCGGCTGGAGAAGGCGCACGCCGCGTGGGACACCGCGATCACCGTGATCGACGAGACCCGCAGGGAGCAGGCAAAAGGCCCCGGCCTGCAAGAACCCGCGAAGAAGGCTCTCGCCACCCTGGACCGCCAGTGGGACGGGCTCATCGCGCACCGGGACTATCCCATGGCGGGGCTCGACAATAACCTGGCCGAGCGAACGATCAGGAAGCCGGTCGTGACCAGGAAGAACGCCGGCGGCTCCCATAACCCGGGCACCGCCGGGACCGCCGCCGATATCTGGACGGTCCTCGCGACTGCCGAGCTGGCAGGGCTGAACATCATCACCTACCTGACCGCCTACCTCGACGAATGCGGCCGCCACGGCGGAAGGCCCCTGTCCGGCGAGGCACTCAGCCGGTTCCTGCCCTGGAACGCCAGCCCCGAGGACCTTCGCACCTGGGCCCAGCCACCACCGAACGGCAAAACCCCGGATCAGTAACGCCGCCACCGACGTAGCCGCCAGCGATCGCCACGCCGAGTGCCGGCGTGCCCTTTCACAGGACTTCCGAGTACTTACCAACGTGCCCCTAGGGTGGGGATGGTTGGCGCAACGTGCCCCTTGATATCCCAGGTGTTGCAGCGGGCTGGCCGGGGGGGCGGGTGTGGTGGGGTTAGTCGGGGGTGCCTTCGCGGCTGGCTAGGAGGCGGCGGAGCGAGTCCAGGCGAGCCTCGGCGTGGTGTTCCCGCGCCCATTCGTCCAGGGAGCAGCCTTCCGGGGCGCCGGCCGAGCCGTCCGGCCCGATCGCGACGTGCGGACATCCGGGCGGGCAGTCGGCCACGCCTTCGGCTAGATCGCCGAACGCCTCTATTACCCGCTCCGTCGAGACATGTCCCAGCCCGAAGCCGCGCAGCCCCGGCGTGTCGATGAGCCAGCCCGCAGCCGAGCCACGCGTTCCCGACATTCCCGATATGTCCGGAATATCGGGAATGTCGGGAACGTCGGAGTCGGATACGCCGGAGATGTCGACCACGCGGCGACGATGCCGCCGTGGCACGGGCGGCAGCGGGAAGGCAACCGCCGAAGACGATGTATGCCGACCCCGCCCGGTCACCGGATTGACCGAACCCACCGCCCGCACCGCGTCCGGGACCAGCAGGTTCACCAGCGTCGACTTACCCACGCCGGACTGCCCGATCAGCACGCTCAACCGCCCGGCGAGCAACCCGCGCAGCCGGGCCAGCGTCTGGGATGGCAGCGGCCGGCGGGTGGTCAGCATCCGCAACCCCAGCGGCGCGTACACCGCCCGCACCGACCGGGACGAAGCCAGGTCGGCCTTGGTCAGGACCAGCAGCGGCTCGAGGCCGGCGTCATACGCCGCGACCAGGCACCGGTCGACGAACCGCAGCCGCGGCGCCGGCGAGGCGAGCGAGCAGACGATCACCAGCTGATCGGCGTTAGCGACGATGATCCGCTCCACCGGGTCGGTGTCGTCGGCCGACCGGCGCAGCGCGGACGTCCGCGGTTCGACCCGGACGATCCGCGCCAGCGAGCCGGGAGACCCGGACACGTCGCCCGCCAGTGCGACCCGGTCGCCGACCACGACTGATCCGCGGCCCAGCTCGCGGGCCTTCATCGCGACGACGGTCTGCCGGGCGGTCACGCACCCGTACCGCCCGCGGTCCACCGCTGTCACGAACCCCAGCGCGGCCGACGAATGCGCTGGGCGTGTCCTGGTCCGCGGCCGCGATCCCCGGCCAGGACGGACCCGGACGTCGTCCTCGTCGAGTTGCGAGAATCCGGATCGTCGGCTCACGAGCGCAGCATCGCGGCCCACGCCTCCATGAACCCCGGGAACGTCTTCCCCACCGTCTGCGCGTTCTCCACTGACAGCCCGGGCACCACCAGCCCCAGCACCGCGGCGGCCATCACCATCCGGTGATCGTCATAGGTGCCGAACGCGTGCTCCGCCCGCAGCGGCCGCGGCCGGATGGACAACCCGTCCGGCTGTTCGGTTACCGCGCCGCCGAGGGCGTTGATCTCCTTGGCCAGGGCGGCGAGCCGGTCGGTCTCGTGGGTCCGGATGTGACCGATCCCGGTGAACACCGAAGGCGACGAGGCCACGGCCGCGACCGCCGTCAGCACCTGCGCCAGTTCCCCCACGTCCCGCAGGTCCGCGCTGATCCCGCGCACCTCACCGGTCCCGGAAATTGTCAGCCCGTCCGAGCCCACCGAGCAGGACGCGCCCATCTCGGTGAACACATCCAGGATCTGCGCTGACGCTTGCAGGCTGTCCGGCCGCCACCCGGGAATCACGACCGTCCCGCCGGTAACGAGGGCGGCGGCGAGGAACGGCCCGGCGTTCGACAGGTCCGGCTCCACATCTACCGTCCCGAGATCCACCGGCCCCGGCTCCACTCGCCATCGATCCGGCCGCGCTGAATCGGCCTGGGCCTCCGGCTGCGGCGCTGAATTGGCCTGGGCCTGCGGCCGCGGCGGCCTATCCGGCACGTCTACCGTGGCGCCGGCCGCGCGGAGCATCCGGACGGTCATCGCGATGTGCGGCGCCGACGGCACCGGCGGCCCGGAGTGACGCACCTCGATCCCGGCCGAGAACCGCGGCGCGGCGAGCAGCAGACCGGACACGAGCTGGGATGATCCCGAGGCGTCCAGAGTCACCGAGCCGCCTCGCACCGACCCTTGCCCGTGCACGGTGAACGGCACCGCGTCGCCGTCCACGGACACCCCGAGCGAGCGCAGGGCGCCGAGCAGCGCACCGACCGGCCGTTCCCGGGCCCGCGCGTCTCCGTCGAACCGGACCGAGGCGGACGACAAGGCCGCCACCGCGGGCAGGAACCGCATGCACGTGCCCGAATTGCCCACCTCAACGTCCACCGCCGAACCCGGAGTGAGCGATCCGGGCGTGACGCGCCACGTCGTTCGTTCAAAATTGGGGATAGCGGCGCCAAGGGTAGTCAGCGCTGCTACAGCAAGTTGTGTATCCCTTGCGTGTAGCGGGTTTTCGATTACCGAAGGGCCGGAACTCACCGCCGCGAGCACGAGGGCACGGTTGGTGATGGACTTCGACCCGGGTGGCCGGACACGGGCGCTGACCGGCCCGGCTGCGGGTGGCGCGTGCCAGGTGCTCATATCGTTGAGGGTATCGTCGCCAGGCAGCGGGGGGTTTGGCGGACCCGGATTCTGGCAATGAATGGCGAATCTACGCTTAACGGGTCGTGTACTAACGCATCCATCTCGCGAAGGCAGGGTTCATGTGCGGTCGTTTCGTGTCAGCGCGTAAGCGCCTGGAGCTCCTGGAGGAGTTCGGCGTTACGCGGGATCGCGTGACGGACGAACCCGCGCCGGACTACAACGTGGCGCCTACCAAGCAGATCTACGCCGTGCTGACCAATAAGGAGCGGGAGCGCGAACTACGCACGGTGAAGTGGGGCCTGGTGCCGTTCTGGGCCAAGGATTCCTCCGGCGGTGGGCGCCTGATCAACGCCCGCGCCGAGACGGTGGCCGTCAAGCCGGCGTTCCGGCGGGCGTTCGCGAAACGCCGCTGCTTGCTGCCCGCTGACGGATATTACGAATGGAAAGACAAAAAACCATTCTATATCCACCGAACGGACGGTGGTGATCTGGCCCTGGCAGGTATCTACGAGCTATGGCGAGACAACACTGTGCCGGAGGACCACGATCAAGCGTGGCTGTGGACGGCAGCGGTGATTACCACCCAGGCGGCCGATGAGGTCGGTGAGATTCATGATCGCATGCCGATGATCATCGTTCCTGAGCTCTGGGCAGACTGGCTCGATCCGGAGAACACCGAAGTCAGTCAGCTTCAAGCGGCCATGTCACCGGCGATGTCCGGCGAGATCACGTCGTATTCAGTGTCAACGGATGTCAATTACGTGCGGAACAACGGTCCCGAGCTGATCAGGCCGCTGCCCACGGGAGGCTAATTCTTGGAGGGTTGAGTGGACGTTATCACCGCCCGTAAGCGCCTGGAGGAAATGCGCGACGAACTGGAGCGGTCGATTACTTATCTTCAGGGCCCGGAGTCGTCGGGCGCGGTTGATATGGAGAAGGATTCGGCCGATGCTGGTGCGAGCCTGTCGGAGAACGACCGGAGCGAAGCGATCCTGCTGTCGGCCCGGACTCAGCGAGATGGGGTGCTTGCGGCCTTGGCCCGGATCGAGGCGAGCCGTTACGGACGGTGCGTCGACTGCGGGCACGAGATCCCCGAAGGGCGGCTGGAAGCGCGCCCGGACGCGGAGCGGTGCGTGCCCTGCCAGGCCAGACGCTCCCGCCGCCGTTAGAGCTTGCGGGCGGAGATTACTAGCTGGGCGCCGAAGGCCTCGTCGGTCTGGGCGCCGAGTTCGGCGCGCACCAGCCGGGGCATGCTGTCCGGGTCCTGGCTGAGCACGCGGGTGACCAGCGACTCGGAGAACACGGTGAGCGGCCGCATCCAGCTGACCGCCAGCCCGGCGCCGGTAAACAGCTCCCTTAGCTGGTCAGGCCCGTAGCAGCGGGTGATCGTGCCGTCGGGCCAGGGGATCAGCACGACCTCGGCGCGCGGCAGGTCGGCCAGGTGCGGCCAGTGGTGCTGGCCGGCGAGCACCGCCATGCCGAGCACCAGCGAGTCAACGCAGGCCAGCACCCGGCCCGCCGGGCGCAGCACGCGCGCGATGGCGGCGACCATCGGCTCGGCGCCCAGGTGAGTGGACAGCGCACGGTCGCCCGCGATCACGCCGTCGACGCATCCGTCGGGCAGGAAGGCGAGGGTGGAGGTGTCGCCCACCAGCGTCCGCAGCAGTCCTTGACCCGGTCGCCCGTCCCCGGCCCGGGCGGGCACGCTCCGCACGTCGTCAACGACCCGCAGCACGGTGTGCCCGGCGTGGGCGGCGAGTTCGGCGCTGTCGGCATGCGGACCTGATATGTCCACGAGCAGCCGCCGCCGCGACGGCAGCCACGCCACAAGCTGTGCTCGCGTGACAGCGTCGTGGAACCGCCGGTAGGCCGAGCCAATCTCGGGCGCGATCGTCGCGCTGGCCGTATCGCTCACGACCATAGGACCCCTGGCTGCTTAGCCGGGCGAGGGTACGCCCGTGTTTCATACATGCCCAGCCCGGTGTCATCTGTCACCTGGTTTGACCGGCGGAATGACGAGGTAGCTGACTTTGTTGAACGCGGCATGGCAGTCGCCTCGCCGCCTCGTGGCATGCAAACCTTGGCTCTGGGCCCAGGCACGGTATCCTCCCGCACATACGGTCTGCGAGCCAGTAGACCGAAGATGGCTTCCCTAGAGGGGGTGGGTCCCGTTCCGGAGACTCTCGAAGAGCGCGGTCAGCGCTTCGAGCAGGAGGTGCTGCCATATCTGGATCAGCTGTACTCCGCCGCGCTCCGGATGACCCGCAATCCCGCCGACGCGGAAGACCTGGTGCAGGAGACGTTTGCCAAGGCCTACGCCTCTTTCCATCAGTTCCAGCAGGGTACGAACCTGAAGGCATGGTTGTTCCGTATCCTCACGAACACTTTCATCAACACCTACCGCAAGCGGCAGCGTGAGCCGCAGCGGTCCGGTGCGGAGGAGGTCGAGGACTGGCAGCTGGCCCGGGCCGCTTCGCACACCTCCAGCGGCCTGAAGTCGGCGGAGTCGGAAGCGCTCGAACGGCTTCCGGATTCCGATATCAAGCAGGCACTGCAGGAACTGCCGGAAGAGTTCAGGATCGCGGTCTACCTGGCTGACGTCGAGGGCTTCGCGTATAAGGAGATCGCCGACATCATGGACACTCCGATTGGTACCGTGATGTCACGCCTGCATCGCGGCCGCCGTCAGCTGCGCGACCTGCTACAGGATTATGCAGCCGAGCGTGGGCTGGCGCGAGCCGAGGTTCCTGGCGGTTCCGGGAACGGCAGTGTGGCCGGATCCGGGGAGGATGCACAATGAGCTGCGGGAACCCGCACGAAACCCCGTGTTCCGAGGTACTGGACCGGGTATACGGCTACCTCGACGGCGAGATAGACGAGCTTGACTGCGCGAAGATCCGCCAGCATCTCGACGAGTGCGGGCCGTGCCTGCGCGAGTACGGGCTGGAGGAGTCGGTCAAGCGCCTGGTGGCCAAGCACTGTGGCTGCGACCCGGTACCGTCCGGGCTGCGCGGCAAGGTGATGGTCCGGATCCGGGAAATCCAGGCCACCCTGGAGATCGCGGAGTTAGGACGGGGCAACGGTCCGCCACTTTCGTGGTTAAGGCTGGGACTAACGTAAGCAGTATGTGGCGTATGTCCGCATATTTGATTGCCCACTGTGACTGTGAGGCTCGCGATAGGTTCGGGATGAGATTGGGCCTGCGAGAAACAGCCTGGTCCCGCTATCCTTAGCTTGGAGTTTGGTAGTGAGGGGCGGCGAATGGAATTCGCCTGAGGGAGGTCCGCCTCATGCAGGTCTCAGACCGCGCCAGAGGCGCGGCGTACGCCGCCGTTACGGGTAGTACTCATCCAGTCGCATCTTACGGCGCCACCTGGGGCTAGGTTTCGGCGCGATCCCTGAAACTACCTGGCCGCGAGGGGAGTGATTCTTGGCCAAGCTATCTTGGGCAGCGCGGCTCTACATTGGCGTGGTGGCAGCCGTTACGGCTGCTCTCATTGTTCAGGGACCGTTCACCGGGATCGCTTGGCCAGACGTCGTGGTCCTCGGCGTCATCGTCGTCATCTTCGAGTCGACCGCCACGGTGTTGCGCCCGAAGGAGCTGGCCTGGTCCCCGAACTCCGCTGCCATGCTGGCGGCCGCGATCCTGCTTGGGCCGGTCGGTGCGGCGCTCGTCGGAGCGTGCACGCTGTTCGGCTTGCGCCGCGGGCCGTCCCTGGCGCAGCGGATATTCAACACCGCCATGTTCACGCTGAGCGCCTACCTGGCCGGTCAGGTGTTCCTCGCGCTTGGCGAGCACACCGGCCCACCGGACTCCGGCTCGTATCCGCTTGTCATCGGTGCCTTCACGGCAGCCGCGTTGACGCACATCATTGCGAACTACGGCGTGCTGAGCGGGGTCCTGAGGCTGACCAGGAACCCTCAGGCGCCGGATTCGCATGCCCGGATGGGCGTGAGCCTCCGGCTGATCCTTTCCGACCTCGGCTATGCGGCATTCGGCTTGCTTATCGCCGCGCTGTGGGGTGAGCTCAAGGCCTTCAGCCCCGTACTCGTCTTCGTTCCGCTGCTGGTGGCCAGGTGGGCGATCGCGCAGTTCGCCGAGCAGCAGCGGGCCTATGAGGCGACGGTGAGCGCGCTGTGCCAGGCGGTCGAGACCAAGGACTTCTACACCCGCGGTCACAGCGAGCGGGTATCCCGCGGCTCGGTCATGATCGCCAGAGAGATAGGCATGCGCGGCGAGCGTGTCGAGGCGATCAGGTACGCCGGGATGCTGCATGACGTCGGCAAGCTCGGCGTGCCGACCAAGGTGCTGCAGAAGACCGGCAAGCTTACCGAGGAGGAGTACGCGGCCATCCAGCTCCACCCGATGCGCGGGCTCGACATCGTGCGGGAGATCGGCTTCCTGGACGAGGCGCTGGCCGGGATCATGCATCACCATGAGCGGATCGACGGCCGGGGCTATCCGATGGGCCTCGCGGGCGACGAGATCCCGGAATTCGCGCGAGTGCTGTCGGTGGCCGACGCGTTCGACTCGATGACCTCCACGCGCTCCTATCGCGGCGCGCGCCCGATTCACGAGGCCATCGCCGAGCTGCGGAAATGGTCGGGTACCCAGTTCGATCCGGCTTTCGTGGACGCCTTTGTCGCCGCCATCAAGCGGGAGGGCTGGCAGCAGCCCGAGGCGCCCGCGGTCCCGGCCGAGGAACTGGTCTCCATGGACGCGCAGGACCATGACGATCCCACCGCGCCGCTGCGAGTGACGGATGGCTTCTGATTGCCGCGCTCCCGGTAACCGGGCAAACGATAACGCTGGCTAAGTCGGTTTGATGAACGAACGCACGAAACATGAGCTGCGCAGGTTTCCGTGGCAGGTGCAGGATTCGGGCCAATGGCTGCTGGTAGCCGCGGCCGGTGTGCTGCTCGTGGCGTCGGTGACGCAGACGGTCGATGATGACCACCGGGACGCCCGTGTCGCGGTCGCCTTCGGCGTGCTCATCGGATTCGGTGAGCTGCTGCGGCTGAGCCTGCCCGATGACCGGGAGTCGGCGCCGATCGCGACCGCCGGTGCCCTTGGCTACGCGTTGCTGATCAGGGTCGGTTCCGCGCGACTGCCCCAGAGCGCGATGCATAGCGCGCAGCAGGTGGTGACCGTGGCGGCGATCGGCATGATCATCGGCGCCGTGCCCCATCTGGCGGTAGGCCGTCCGGCCAGGGTCGGTGGCATGGCGGCTCGGTTGCTGGCGGTGGCCGCCGTCGCCTTCATCTTCCGGCCGCTCGCCGGAACCAAGGTCATCGACCACTACTGGGGCGTCGCCCTGGCCGTGATGGCGTCGCTGGTCATCCTCGCCCTGCTCGTCGAGGCGGTGCTGTCGGCTCTGATGCGCGCCGACGAGCAGCGGGCCAGGTTCTGGGTCACGCTCGTCGACGAGATGCGCGTCCAGCTGCCGCTGGGCGCGGCCGTTGGCGCGTCGGCGCTGCTCATCTCGTTCGCGTCCGAGGTCATGGGCCTCTGGGCGCTGGCGGTGTTCACCGCTCCGCTGCTGGTGACCCAGGTCGCGTTCCGCCGGTATTCCGGTATCAGGGCCACGTACCTCCAGACGGTCCGCGCGCTCGCCAAGGTCACCGAGATCGGCGGGTACGTGGAGACCGGTCACTCGGAACGAGTGAGCAGGCTCGCCGTCGCGATCGGCCGGGAACTGGGCATCCACGAGCCTGAGCTGCTCGAGCTGGAGTACGCGGCGCTCATGCACGACATCGGTCAGCTGTCGCTGAGCGACCCGATACCAGGCGGCGCGACGGTACTGGTGTCCCGGGAGGACCAGGATCGTATCGCCGAGCTGGGCGCCGAGGTGATCCAGCAGGCCAAGGTCCTCGGCTCGGTCGCCGAGATCGTCCGCAGGCAGAACGAGCCCTACCGCGACATCGACTTCGTCCCGAACGAGCAGGTCGGCGAGGCTGGGTCTCCCGGGCCGCCGCTGAGCAGCCGGATCATCAGGGCCGCCAATGCCTTCGACGACCTGGTGGGTGGTTCGTTCGACCCGGCCCGCGCGACCGAGGCCGTGCACCGGCTTCAGCTGGACACGGCGTCGGAATTCGACCCGCGGGTGGTGGAGGCGCTCAGCCGGGTGGTCCACCGCCGCTCCCTCATCCAGCTCTGAGTTCGCCCCCCCGGCTCTGCTGCCCGCGGGGGGACGACCCCCCTGCACCCCCCGATAGAGTGTTGGGATGCTTGAGTCGGTGCTCGTCGCGAACCGCGGAGAGATCGCGAGACGGGTCATAGGTACCGCTCGCCGGATGGGGATCAGGTCGATCGCGGTCTACTCCGAAGCCGACGCCGACCTGCCGTTTGTCCGCGAAGCCGACGAGGCTGTACAGATCGGCCCGGCGCAGCCCGCCGCCAGTTACCTCAACGTCCCGGCCATCCTCGACGCCGCGGCCAAGACCGCCGCGGCGTCGGTGCACCCCGGATACGGGTTCCTGGCCGAGAGCGCGGACTTCGCCGGCCAGGTGATCGCCGCCGGACTGACCTGGGTGGGACCCGATCCCGCCGCGATTGAGCAGATGGGCGACAAGATCCGCGCGCGCAACCTCATGGAGCGGGCCGGAGTGCCCGTTTCGCCGGGTAGCCGGGAGCCGGTCCGCGACGTTTCCGCGGCGATTGCCGAGGCGGAACGGATCGGCTACCCCGTCATGGTCAAGGCAGCGGCCGGGGGTGGCGGCATCGGCATGGGTGCCGCCGCGTACGAAGGGGCGCTGCGGGGCGCGTTCGAGACCGCCCGGTCGCGTGCCGAGCGTTTCTTCGGCTCGCCGGAGATCTTGATCGAGCGGTTCGTCGAGCGGGCCCGGCATGTCGAGGTGCAGATCCTCGGCCTGTCGGATGGCAGCGTGGTGGCGCTGGGCGAGCGGGACTGCTCGGTGCAGCGGCGGCATCAGAAGGTCGCGGAGGAAACCCCGTCCCCCGGAGTGTCCCCGGCGCTTCGCGAGCGCATGCTGGCCGCCGCGGTGCGAGCCGGTGAGGCGGTGGCGTATCGCGGGGCCGGAACCGTGGAATGCCTGGTGGACGCCGACGCGGGCACGTTCATGTTCCTGGAGATGAACACCCGGCTCCAGGTGGAGCATCCGGTCACCGAACTGGTCACCGGCATCGACCTGGTGGAGCAGCAGTTCCGCATCGCCGCGGGAGAGCAGGTCTCGTTCGATCCCGCGGCCGTCGACCCGTCCGGGCACGCGATCGAGCTCAGGGTCTACGCTGAGGATCCCGTCCGGTTCCTGCCCAGACCGGGAACGATAACCGAGTGGTCAGAGCCGTCCGGTACGGGCATCCGCGTGGACGCGGGATACACGACGGGCAATACCGTGACACCGTACTACGACCCGCTGCTGGCCAAGCTCTGCGCGTACGGCGCCACCCGGGAAGAGGCGCTGGCCCGCGCCAGGGACGCGGTCGCCGGGTTCACCGTGGCGGGACCTAAAACCAACCTGCCGTTCCATGCGGAGCTACTGGCCAGCACGGAATTCGTCAGCGGGGACTACGATACGTCCCTGATAAGCAAGCTGCGTTCGTTAGGTTCGCGCTGGGCGCATGGCCCGGCCGTCGAGGGGAGAGTCCGTGGCAGAGGTCCGCGCGGAGATGGTGGCGAACGTGTGGAAGGTCGTCGCGTCCGAAGGCGATCAGGTCGAAGAGGGCGACACCCTGGTGATCCTGGAGTCGATGAAGATGGAGATCCCGGTGCTGGCCGAGGACTCCGGCACGCTCACCAAGATGCACGTAGCCGAAGGTGACGTCGTCCAGGAAGGCGACCTGATCGCCGTCATCGGGTAAGACCGGCTTCACACGCCCGTGGTCGACCGGGGATAGGCGATCTCTGGGTCGGTGACCACGTTCACCAGATACGGGACACCCGACTCGAACGCGCGCCGTAGCGCTGGCCCGATCTCGCCTGGTGACGTGACCAGCTCGCCGGCTCCGCCCAGAGCGCGGACGACTTCGTCGTACCGGCACCCCGGTTGGAGGTCGGCGGCGACGTCATGGCCGTACAGCGCTCGCATCGGGTGCTTCTCCAGGCCCCAGGCTCCGTTGTTGCCGCAGATCATCACGACCGGGAGGCGGTGCCGCACCAGCGTGTCCGCGTCCATCAGCGAGAAGCCCGCGGCACCGTCACCGAGCAGCAGCACCACCTGCGCCGACGGCCGGGCCATGCGGGCCGCTATCGCGTACCCCAGCCCCGTGCCCAGGCAGCCGAAGGGCCCCGGGTCCAGCCATCCGCCGGGCCGCGAGGGCTCGACATACTTACCGGCGAACGACACGAAGTCCCCGCCATCCCCGATGACCACGGTGTCGTCGTCCAGCACCTTGAGCAGTTCGCCGTAGATCCTCGCCGGATGCACCGGGTCGGCGTCGCTGGCCAGCAGCGGGGCGTCGGCGGCCAGCGCCGCCCGGGTCGCGTCGGCGAGCTGGGCGAGCCAGGCCGGGTCCGTGCCCACGGTGTTGAATCGGCCTGGGCCTCCGGCCACGGTGTTGAATCGGCCTGGGCCTCCGGCCACGGCGCCAGCGGCCGCGGCGAGGCCATCGAAGAACGCGGTGAGATCGCCCGCCGCCGACGCGGCGAGCTGGCAGTGCGTCGCGATCCCGCCGGGGGAGTCGGCGACATGTACCACCTGAGCGGGCGCCTCGGGCGCGCCGAACGAACCGTAACCGAGCCGGAAGTCCAGCGGCGTGCCCACGACGATGACCAGGTCGGCCTGGCCGAACGCGAGCCTTCGCGCCCGGGTGACAAGCAGCTCGTGCCCGGCCGGAAGTATGCCGCGGGCCTGCCCGTTCGCGATTACCGGCAGCCGCAGTTCCTCCGCGGCCCGCCGCGCCGCGACCTCGGCGCCGCCCAGCCACACGTCCGATCCCAGCACCAGGACCGGATGTCGTGCACCTCGAAGCAGTTCCACAATTCGCGAAATATCGGATATGTCGGATATTTCGGTCCGAGGGGCGGCGGTGGGGGAGGGGGCGGCGTCGGGCCCCGGAACGTCCGCTTCCGCTTGTCCGTACAGTGCCTCCAGCGACACGTCCAGGAACACCGGTCCCCGGTGCGGTGCCAGCGCCAGCCGGAACGCCTCGTCCATGGCCGCCCCGACCTTCCCCGCTTCGTGTTCTGTCCACGCTCGCTTGGTGACGGACGCCAGCAACGGCGGATGGTCGATCTCCTGCAACGACCCCGCCCCCCACCGGTAGTCCGGTGCCCTCCCGCCAAGCACGACCACCGGGGCCCCGTTGAACCATGCGGTGGTGACCGCACTGACAGAATTAGTCACACCGGGCCCGGCGGTCACGACCGCGAACCCAGGAGCGCGGGTCAGCCTGGCGGTAGCCTCCGCGGCGAATACCGCGGTCTGCTCATGCCGTACATCGATCAACCGCAACGTGGGCCCCGCCCCGCGGACCACCGCATCGTATACCGGGAACACATGCCCCCCGGAAAGGGTAAAAATCGCCGAAACGCCGTACTCTCGCGCAACGGCCACCACGTGCGAGCCACCGTGCCCAGACAGTTTCACCACACAGTGACGTTACCACCGAGTAACCAGCGCGAACAGCAACGATGCCCGACGGCGCCATCAGCCATAGCGGGGCAGCGATGGCAGAGCGGCGATGTCCGATGCCCGACGGCAGATCGGCGCATCAGCGACGGCGGATCGTGATGGCGGACTGGCGATGCCGCACGGACAAACCTGACATCGGAGACATTCGCCAGTGGCTCACCAAGACCGCGGACACTTACCCGGCCGGTCGGGAGTGTTCCAAGTTAGAGGCCGCGCGGATTGGTGTGATCTGCGGGGCTTCGGCGTGTCGTGAAGTGAAACAGGCACAGGTCCCGTGATCATCGGAGTTCTCTACGCTTCGTGATCACGGGAGTCCCTGTGCCTGCCATCCCATCATGGCTGCTGGAACCGCTGTGGGACCAGTTCGCCGCGCTGCTGCCCGACCGCCCGGTCTATGACCCTGCTCACCCGCTGGGCTGCCACAAGCCGCGGATCCCGGACCGGATCATCTTCGAAAAACTGATCCAGGTCCTGCGGTTCGGCTGCTCCTATGAATCGATCGCCGACTGCACCTGCTCAGCCACCACGATCCGCGAGCGCCGCAGCGAATGGATCAGGGCCGGCATCTTCGCCCGGCTCAAGCAGATCGCGCTGGACGCCTATGACCGCATCGTCGGCCTGCTCCTGCAGGATCTAGCCGTCGACGGGTGCATCACCAAGGCCCCCGGAGGCGGCGACTGCGCCGGGCCCAGCCCGGTAGACCGCCGCAAGCTGGGCATGAAACGATCCCTGCTGGTGGAAGGCTACGGCATCCCGCTAGACCGGGTGCTCGCCCCCGCGAACCGGCACGACTCCCCGCTGCTGGCCCCCACGCTGGACAAACTTGACGACCTCGGCCCGCTGCCGGACGACATCACCGTGCACCTGGACGCGGGCTATGACTCGCAGAAGACCCGCGACGAGCTCACCGGCCGCGGCATGACCGGGGAAATCGCTCACAAAGGCGATAGAGCGCCGATCCAGGCCGGTCAGCGGTGGCACGTCGAGCATGACCAACGCCTGGCACAACGCATTCAACCGCCTGCAGCGCTGCTACGAACGCAACGAGGAGGTCATCGATGCGTTCTTCGACCTCGCCGATGTCATCATCACTGTCCGTAGCCTCATCCGGCAGGCGTGGACCCTGTACCGATGGGACGGCCGCCCGGCCAGGCGACCGTGATCACTCACCTATCCGCGCAGGCTCTTAAATCGAGTTCGCGGTGCCGTGAACGGCCGCCGGTTTCGCCCCAATTTGACCGTTACGTGAACGGTGCCTGCGCTGGACGATGCGGAACAAAAGCGCCCCGTGGAAGAAAGGGTGCCGGTTTCCGGCGCCTTTTCCTCCAGGAGGCTCCTAACTTCCGCAAAATGGCTGGCCAAGTGCCCGCTATGCGGCGATACGCGTAAGTTCCCGGGCTGGCCCGGCGCTTTGGGAAGGCGGCATAGCCGACATATCGCAAACGCACGTTATTCCAGAACGCTCCTAAATGGTGGGATAAGTGCACACGCATTTGTTTCGAATCGCCACGCCCGGCACGGCAGAGATGCTGGACAAATCATGAAATGTCGGGTTTGGGGCGGGGGTTGAAGGTGCGTGCAGGCCTTGGGGTGCCGTGCCGTGCCTTGGTGCGCGGCCGCAATTCCGTTTGCAGGGGGACACCTTGGCGTGCGAGCACGCCCGGTGCGCGGCCCATGCCTGGTGTGCGGGCGCGTCTCGGTGCGCGGCCGCAATTCCGCTTGCCGGGGCGCACCTTGGCGTGCGGGCGCGTCCCGGTGTGCGAGCACGCCCGGTGTGCGCGCATGCCGGTGTGCGGGCACGTCCGGTGCGCGGGCGCGCCCAAGGCGCCGTGCTGCGGTGTGTGTGGAGTGAAACCACCGTCCGTTCGTTATAAGGAACTGACCCCAGCCGGCACCGGAGCGGGGGTTTCTTCGGGGTCGGCGGTGTACTGATGCGGCAAGGTCTCGTCGGCGCCCGCGGGTACGTGTACCGCCTTGAAGATCAAGGTGAGCACGACTGAGATCGCGATGTTGAGGATGATCGCGGACACTCCGATGTACACCGTGTGCCCGAACTCGAAGTCAGTTGAGCTTGCCCAGTGCGAGGTGGTCGGAGTCGACGTCTTATAGGCGGCGATCGTGCCGAAGATCATGCCGCCCGCCCAGCCTGCCAGCAGCGCCCACCGATGGAACCACCGGGTGAACAGGCCGAAGACCAGTGCCGGGAAGGTCTGCAGGATCCAGATGCCGCCGAGCAGCTGGAAGTTGATCGAGAATGTCTTCGGCAGCTCGACCGCGAACAGCAGCGCGCCCAGCTTGATGACCAGCGAGACCCACTGGGACATCCTGGTCTGCAGCCTCGGGCTGGCGTCCGGCTTGAAGAACTCCTTGAAGATGTTGCGGGTGAACAGGTTGGCGGCGGCGATTGACATGATCGCGGCGGGCACGAGGGCGCCGATGACGATGGCCGCGAAGGCGATTCCGGTGAACCAGCTCGGGAACATGTGCTGGAACAGATAAGGCACGGCTAGCTGCGCGTTGCCCTTGCCGGGACCCTTGACGTTGGCCGCTGTGGTCTTGTCGGCCAGCGCCATGTAACCGAGCAGTGCGATGAAGCCGAGCATGATCGAGTAGATCGGCAGCAGCGACATGTTGCGCTTTATGACGTCGCGTCGTTTGGTGGCAAGGGTGGCGGTGATCGCGTGCGGGTAGCAGAACAGGGCACATGCCGAGCCGAGGGCCAGCGTGGCGAAGGCGAGCTGGCTGTTCCCGGCGGTTGGGATGAAGACGCCATTCGGCTTGTGGGTCGTCGGGCTGATCGCCGTCATGTGCGTCTTGCCGGCCGCGAAGATGTTGCCCCAGCCGCCGAGCCTGGTCGGGATGTAGAAGATCGCCACGATGATCATGACGTAGATCAGGGTGTCCTTGATGAAGGCGATAAGCGTCGGCGCGCGCAGCCCGGAGACGGCCGTGAAGATCGCGAGCACGAGGAACGCGATGATCAGCGGGAGGTCCTTGACGAACGTGTTGTTCGACGTCGTGCCGACTCCCATCACCGTGAGCACGGCCTGTATGCCGACGAGCTGAAGCGCGATGTAGGGCATCAGGGCCAGGATGCCGGTGAGGGCCGTGGCGAGCGAGAGGCCGCGGGAGCCGTACCGGCCGCGGACGAAGTCGGCCGGAGTGACGTAGTTGTGCACCCGGGAGATTGACCACAGCCGGGGCATGAAGATCAGCGCGATCGGGAACACGATGATCGTGTAGGAAACCGCGAAGAATCCGGCCACGGCGCCGGCCAGGAATACCGCCGACGGGACCGCGACAAACGTGTACGCGGTGTACAGGTCGCCGCCGATCAGGAACCAGCCGATGAACGTGCCGAAGCCGCGTCCTCCCAGTCCCCACTCATTCAGGTGCAGCCTGTCCTCGGCCCGGCGCCAGCGGGCCGCCGTGAAGCCGGTCAGCGTCACGACAAGGAAGAGGATGAGAACGATCGTGAAGACGACGTAATTGACGTGGCTCACGAGGTCACCTCGCTTACGGCGGCGGGGCCCTGATGATCGCCCGTCGGCCGCAGTCGCTTCTGCAGCAGGTACACGATCCACATCACGATCCCGGTGACCGGCATGTAGATCATCAGATAGAAGTAGAAGAACGGGAAGTCGCCGACCTTCGGCGTGGCGCGGGCGTAGAGCGGCACGTACAGCGCGAACCAGATGTCGGCTACCACCAAGATGGTGATCACCGCCGATGTCCAGGGGTGGGCGGCTATCGGATGTTTGGGCTTGATGGCCGGCTGTGTCATAGCTTCCCTCTCGGCGCGATCGCTCCGGGTGTGACGGACGTCACGTAGGTGACATCTATGGTGCGCTCGCGAAAGTAAATCGGCAATGCCTTGATAACCGTGACAGAGGAATTGTTACCTACTCAGGTAGCGTGGTAACTTCGGTCGCGATATCTCTGACCAGAGCTAACGCTATACCTGGCCGGCGCAGCCAATCACGCATCCCTATCATGTCGGCTTGGTAACGGCGGCCCTGGCGGCGCTGCGGAAGTCGTCGGTGCCGAGCAGGCCGGCTCCTTCGGGCATGCTTCCGGTGAGCACGCCGCTCAGGTCGCGGAGATTCGATCGCTCGGCCAGGCCCGGCCGGGCCGGCCAGCTGCCGATGACCACGCCCGCGGATTCCAGGCCGCGGGTGGCCAGCGCTTCCAGCGTCAGCGCCGTGTGATTGAGCGTGCCCAGGCCCGCTTCCGTGACGACCAGCACCGGCGCACCGAGCATCCCGGCCAGGTCCGCGATCGTGGCGCCCGCGGGGTCGTACCTGACCAGCAGGCCGCCGGCGCCCTCCACCAGGATGTGATCCCTGCTCGCGCCCAGTTCGGTGATGTAGCGGGCCGCGGCGGTCATGTCGAGCGGCGGCAGGCCCGCCGTGCGGGCGGCGGCCTCCGGGGACAGCGGATCAGGGAAGCGGCTCAGCTCGTGCAGGTCGGTGACGCCGGAGAGCCGTCGCACGGTTTCCAGATCCGTGGGTTCCCCGGTGGCGATCCCGGTCTGGGCGGGCTTGACCACGGCCACCCGCTCACCATGTTCCGCGGCCAGCGCGGCCAGCGCGGCTGTGACGATCGTCTTGCCGACGCCGGTCCCGGTACCGCTGACGACCGTGACCCTCATGGCTTGAGCATCACGAGCGGCGCAGTTTGGTGACGAACTTGTACCGGTCGCCGCGGTACCAGGACTGGGCCCACTCGACCGGCTCGCCGTCGATGTCGAACGCGTGCCTGGACAGCAGCAGCAGCGGCAGGCCTGGGTCGACGCCGAGCAGCCGCGCCTCCTGCGGGTCGGCCAGCACGGTCTCGATCGTCTCCTCCGCCTCGGCTAGCTGGATGCCGTACGCCGTCCGCAGCGTCTCGTACAGCGAGCGGTGCCGTTCCAGTTCCTTGCGCAAGCCCGGGAAGCGCCGGGCGGGCAGGTGTGAGGTGTCGATGGACATCGGCTCACCGTCGGCCAGGCGCAGCCGGTGGATACGTAGTGCCCGGCCGCCCGGCCGGACGGCGAGCAGCGCCGCGAGCTGATCATCCGCGGTGACGTATCCGATGTCGAGGATCTTGGTCTGCGGATGCAGGCCGTGCGCGCGCATGCCCTCGGTATAGCTGGCCAGTTCGAGCGCCTGGGCGACCTTGGGCTTGGCCACGAAGGTGCCCTTGCCTTGCATGCGTAGCAGCCGGCCCTCCACTACCAGTTCGGCGAGGGCCTGCCTGACCGTGGTACGAGACGTCCCGTAATGACGGGCCAGCTCACGCTCGGGCGGCACGGGACTACCGGCGTCCATGGCGGCGGTGAGATCAAGTAGCTGGCGTTTTACCTGATAATACTTTGGCAGCCGCAGCCCTGCGACCGGCGCGGGAGTGACATCGCGGCCACTATCTGGGCCGCCGTCGAGGCCCTCGTCGGCGGGCAGCGGAGAAACGCTCATCGCGCATCATTGCTTGAATGTGGGGTTAACGTCAACTCCGACGTGGTCGCGCACCTTGGTGAGTGCTCGTGTAGCAAGGACGAAATCACGCTGGGTCATCGTGGCCCGGGTAGTCAGCCGAAGGCAGGCCTGCCCCATTGGCACGGACGGCGGCCGGAAGCAGCCGACCCGCACTCCGGTGCTGGCGCAGATCTCCCGCGCCTCCACCGCGTGCCGCGGATCGCCGAGCATGACGGCCAGCACCGCGGCCGACGGCGGCTCGACGGCCAACCCCAGGTCAGCGGCGATCGCCGCCAGCCGCCTGGCGTTCGTCAGGGCCAGCTCGCCCCGTCCCGGTTCGCCGCGCAGCACGTCGAGCGCGGCCAGCGCGGCGCCGGCCGACGGCGGCGCGAGCCCGGTGTCGAAGATGAACCCGCGGCCGGTGTCCACGACGGTGTCGATGACCTCCGGCGCGCCGAGCACCGCCCCGCCCTGGCCGGCCAGCGACTTGGACAGGGTGACGGTGCGTACCACGTCGGGCTCGCCGCCGATGCCGGCCGCCGCCGCCACGCCTCGCCCGGCGGGGCCGATGACGCCGAATGCGTGCGCCTCGTCGAGCACCAGCAGCGCGTCATGCGCGCGGGCCGCGGCATGCAGCTCACCGGCCGGCGCGAGCGCTCCATCGACCGAGAACACCGCGTCGCTCACCACCAGCGCCGATTCCTCGGCCCGCGACGCCAGCAGCCGCCGCACCGCCATGGCATCCCGGTACGGTGCTACCACCAGCCGCACGCCGCTGCCCCGGGCGAGCCGGCACGCGTCGATCAGCGAGGCGTGGTTGCGCTCGTCCGACACGATCAGCACCCCGTCGCCGTGCTGGCCAAGCGCGGCCGTCAAAGATGTGATGACGGCCAGGTTGGCCAGGTACCCGGACGAGAACACCAGCGTCTCCGCCGCGCCGGTGGCGTCGGCCAGCGACGTCTCCAGCCGCTCGTGCAGCGTTGTCGTCCCGGTGACCAGCCGCGATCCGGTCGACCCGGTGCCCCACTCCCGCGCCGCCTCGATCGCGGCCGCCGCCAGCCTCGGGTGGCCGCGCAGCCCGAGGTAGTCGTTCGACGCCAGGTCGATCATCCCGTCGAAGTCTGGGCTACGCGCGATGAGCGAGCGCCTGAGCCCGGCCGCCGCCCGTCCGTCCGCCGCCGCCCGGAGCCGCTTCAGTGCTGTACCTGACCTCACGCCCCACATGATGCCAGCCCGCGCTGGAGGAATGGTCCGTTCGCAATGGGAGCAGGGAGGGAATGGGTGGGAGCAGGGAGGGAATGGGTGGGAAAATAAGGCATGCCCACGCTGAACGACCTGGCCAGGAGCCACACCAAGCTGGACGACGCCGACCTGGAGTGGCTGCACTCGCTGGTATCGGACTGGCAACTGCTTGCCGATCTGTCGTTCGCCGACCTGATCTTGTGGGCGGCGACCCGCGACGGCAGGTGGCTGGCCATCGCCCAGCTGCGGCCCACCACCGGCCCGACCTCGTTCCAGGACGACGTCGTGGGCACGTTCGCGAGCGCCGAGGATCAGCGGCTCCTGGACGTGACAAGCCGGGAGCGGCGGATCTGGCGGGAGAGCGACCCGGACTGGACGACCGGCGTCCCGGTCCGTACCGAAGCCATCCCGGTGACCCGCCAGGACAACGTCATCGCCGTGATCGAGCGGTGCACCAACCTGAACTCCGCCCGCACGCCGAGCCGCCTGGAGCTGACCTACGTGCAAGGGGCCGACGACCTGGCCCGGATGGTCGCGGAGGGCACGTTCCCGTTCATCGGCGCGGACGCGATGCTGGTCCGCTCACCGCGGGTGGGGGATGGCCTGCTCCGCCTCGGCAGGTACGGGAAGGTCACCTACGCGAGCCCGAACGCGCAGTCCGCATACCGGCGTCTCGGTCTGGCCGCCGACCTTATCGGCGCCGATCTCGGCGTCGTGACCGCCGGGCTGTGCGCGACCGATGAGCCGCTCGATGAGTCGCTGATGGTGGTCGCGACCGGTCGCGCTCCGCGCGAGGCGGAAGTGGACGGGAACGGATCGGTGGTCCAGCTCCGCGCGATCCCGCTCATCGTCGGCGGGGAGCGGACCGGCGCGCTGGTCCTGGTCCGCGACGTGACCGAGTTGCGTCGCCGGGAGCGCGAGCTGCTGACCAAGGACGCCACGATCAGGGAAATCCATCACCGGGTCAAGAACAACCTGCAGACGGTCGCCGCGCTGCTCAGGCTGCAGGCCCGTCGGCTGCGCGCGTCGGAGGCGCGCGAGGCGCTGGAGGAAGCGGTCCGCCGGGTCGGCTCCATCGCGGTCGTCCACGAGACCCTGTCCCACGCGCCCGAGGAGATCGTGGATTTCGACGACATCGCCGACCGGGTCGCGATGATGGCCGGCGAGGTGTCAGCGGCCGAGATACGCGTGGTGCCGAAGATCACCGGGTCGTTCGGCCGGCTGTCCGCGTCAGTGGCCACGCCGCTGGCCATGGTGCTCACCGAGCTCCTCCAGAACGCGCTCCAGCACGGCCTGGGGGAGCGCAACCCAGGTCGGCGCGGCCCAGGTCAGCGCATCAGTGCCGGTCCGGCGCTCCTTGAGGTGACCGCAACCCGTAACGACGAACGGCTGTCGGTGACAGTAGCCGATAATGGTGTCGGCCTTCCGGAGGGGTTCGACCCAGAGGCAACCACGAGCCTGGGCCTTCAGATTGTGCGCACGCTGGTAGTCGGCGAACTCGGCGGCCGCCTGAAAATAGTCCCGCGCCCCGGCGGCGGCACCGAAGCGATGGTCGACCTCCCCGTGGCCAGCGAGCCGTCCCCGTAACGCTGCGCCGCGGGCCCGCGGGGGTGCGGCGGCTCCCCCGCGCAAGCCGTGGGGTGCGGGGGGATGGCTCCCCCCGCTCAAAGGCTCAGGCGTGCGCGCGAGCGCGCTCAAAGGCTCAGGCGTGCGCGCGAGCGCGAAGGCGGACGGTGCGGCGCTTGTAGGCGCGGCGCTCGTCTTCGCTCATTCCGCCCCAGACACCGGCGTCCTGGCCCGAGTCGATCGCCCAGCGTAGGCAGTCCGCCATGACTGAGCAACGCCGGCATACCTGTTTGGCTTCTTCAATCTGGAGCAGGGCAGGACCGCTGTTCCCAATGGGGAAGAACAGTTCCGGGTCCACCTCACGGCAGGCGGCTTCGTGGCGCCAGTCCATGATGTCAACTCCCTCTTGCCGTCCGGACGCCCGGTCAGCATTCGTCAATCCAGAGCTTGTGAATCAATTCACGAGCTATGCCATATTTATTCATTTGGTCCAAGTCGCCAAGGACTGCTGTGATGCCTAGCTGCCACACGCCCTAACCACCCAAGCAGCCGGAGCGCGCCCCCGAAGGCGACGTACCCGTCATCTGGGCGATGACTCGCGAGGCCCCCCTCGCCGGGCATCACGTTAAGCCTCTCAACCTCGGAGAACATCCGCAAGGGGCCACAGCGCAGGGGATACGAAAATCGATGTCAGATCGGTCACATTTTGCTCGCGCCACCCTCAGTTACGCCCCGTCGCCGCCCCGCGTACCCCTCCCCGTCACCCTCCGTTAACGCCCACCTCTAAGTGTCTGAACGGGACCTGCGCTCCAGCGCCATCGATGGCGCCATCGATGGCGCTGGAACCGGACAAATCCCAGCCCACCGCGATGGATGGCGCCATCGTCAAGCCGGGCCCGCGCATCACCCGCCTCCCGTCCACGTCACCCGCATCCCCCTCCACCCCCATCCCCCATCCACCCCCCGTACCCCGTCGCATCCCGCATCCCGTCGCATCCCGCATCCCGTCGCACCTCGTATCCCGTCGCACCCCGCATCCCGTCGCACCCCGCATCCCGTCGCACCCCGCTACCCCGCCACCGCCGCGCCCGCCGACGCGCGTGCTCATTCCGGCGTAACCTCACAGTTCCCTTTAGTAACACTGGCCTCCATGGCACCCACCCCGTTCGCCATTCGGCCCCCTCTCAGACCCCGTTGGCTAATTCGCGGGCTCTCTGGAAGTCGGCGCGCGCAGACTTGGCCCGGCCGACCGCCCAGAGCCGAAACTTTCGTCACATTAACCGCACAGCTCACAGTCACCTGGGATATCGAAGGGGTACGTTGCGCCAACCATCCCC
>JAFARZ010000248.1 GCA_019245115.1 Streptosporangiaceae bacterium
CTGTCACCGCAGCCTCCAGGCCAGCAACCACAGGAAACCGGTACCCGCAACGCCCTCGGGGCTTGCTTGAGCCGAGGTGCGGGGAAAGCCCGCTCGCCCGGTTCTGAGGGGGCCCCGGCGCGGAAACGCGCCGGGGCTACCCGACAGCTGTGCACATTGTTGGCGTTACGGGACGGACTGCGCACCGGGGATGTGTTCGTGCCCGGCTCTCGACGCTATGCCGACCCGACCACGTTCCTGCTCACCGAGGAGCAGTGGGCGCCCCGCCGGGTCGAGTACTGCCAGCTGGTCAACAAACCCCCGGACGCGGCCACCGCGATCGCAGCGGCCACCGCCGAGCTGCATACCGCGCTGGCCGACCTGGACGCCCAACTCGCCACCGGTGTGTCCGGGCAGGTCCGGCTGAATGAGGACGGGGAGCTGATCATCCCGCCGTTGACCGCGGAGGACGTGCCCACCGAGGCTGAGGCGCTGCGCGATGAGCTGGCGGCGATGCTACCCCGGGTGCCGTTGGCCTCGGTGTTGGTGGAGATCGAGGCCCGCACCGGGTTCACCGACCATTTGACCCATGCCGGCGGGAAACTCAGCCGGCCGCCCGAGCTCAAACGCAACCTGCTGTATGTGATCATCGCCGAGGCCACCAACATGGACCTGGTCGAGATGGCCGCCTCGGCGGGGGTCTCCTACGACGTGCTGGCCTGGACCGCCGAATGGTATTTCCGGGAAGAGACCCTTCAGCCGGCCAACGCGGCGCTGGTGGGCTATCACCACCGGCTGCCGCTGGCCGCCGCGTTCGGCACCGGCACCCTGGCCTCCTCGGACGGGCAACGGTTCCCGGTCAAGGGCAAGTCGATCACCGCCCGGCACCTGTCGCGGTACTTCGCCCGAGGCCAAGGGATCAGCACCCACACCGCGGTGTCGGATCAGCACGCCACGCTGGATACCAAGGTCATCGCCGCGAATGCCCCGGAAGGGCACTACACGCTGGATGCGATCCTGGGCAACACCGACCCGCCGATCCTGGAGCACGCCACCGACACCCACGGCGCGACGCTCGCGAATTTCGCGCTGTTTGACCTGGTGGGCAAGCGGCTCTCCCCCCGGATCCGGGACCTGAGCAAGATCACCCTGTGCCGGACCGGGCCGCGCGCGGAGTTCATCGCCCAATACCCGCACGCCGGACCGCTGCTCTCCCGCCGGCTGAACAACCAGCTGGTGACCGCCCGGTGGGATGATCTGCTGCGGGTCGCCGCGTCGGTGCACGGCGGGCACGCCACCGCCGCGCTGGTCGTGGGCAAGCTGTGCTCCTCTAAGCACCAGCAGTCCACCCTGGCCGCGGCGATGAAGGAATATGGCCTGCTCTGTCGCACGCTGTATGCCGTTCACTACCTGGCCGACGAAACGTATCGCCGCCGTATCGGGCGCCAGCTCAACAAGGGCGAAAACGTGCACTCGCTGCGCCGGTCGTTGGCCTACGCTCACGAGGGCGCGCTACGCCGGCGCCACCACTCCGGGCAGAGCGAGCAGATGTGGTGTCTGACCCTGGTGACCAACGCGATCACCTGCTGGATGACCGAGTACCACGGCCTGGCCATCACCGCGCTGTGCCAGGCCGGGCGACGCGTCGATGACGAGGTGCTGGCTCACATCTGGCCCACCCATCATGAGAACGTGCACTTCTACGGCACCCACACCGTCGATATCGCCGCTGAGCTGGCCAGCTTGGACGCCACCGGCTACCGGCCCCTGCGCACGCCCCGGGTCCCGGAGCCACAATGATCGACAACTATCGCGGATAGGGTCGCATTATCTGCGGTAGCGTGCGAGGTGACCTGGTTCGATACCTCTCCTCAGCGCCGCTGAGGGCTTAGGCTTATCTGCGATAGCACCAGGAGGCACCGATGGTCGGTGTGCATCGCCTCGATGCACTCGTCACCGGCCCGCAGCTCGCCGGCGCGGTCGAGGCTTTCCTCGCGCAGGTGCCCAACGCCCACACCGCCCGCGCCTACCGCCTCACGCTGCGGGCATTGGTCGGCGAGCTCGGCGCGGCTACCCCGGTAGCGGCGCTGGACGCTGACGCGATCGGCGCCTGGTTTACCCACCGGTGGGGCAGCGCGAGCAATGCCACCCTCAACGCCCGGCTTGACGCGCTGCGCTCGGCTACGGCCTGGTGGCGCACCCAGGACTGGATCATCAGTGACCCCTCGCGGCGGATCCGCCGCCGTCCCCGCACCCCCGACCGCACCCGATCACTGGATCGGGCCGCCATCGAGGCGCTGCTGAGTCGCCCGAGCCTGCCGCTGCGAGAGCGCAGCTTGTGGCGGATGCTGTATGAGACCGCCGCCCGCGCCCAGGAGATCCTCAGCCTGGACGCCGACGAGCTGGACCTGCGCAACCGGTGCGCCAAAGTCCGCCGCAAAGGCGGGGCCGCTGATGTCATCGTCTGGCGTACGGCCACCGCCCGGTTACTGCCCCGCCTGCTGGAGCGCCGCCGGAGCGGACCGGTGTTCCTCACCGACCGGGCCGCCCGCCTCCCACTACCCCCCGCCGACCTCGACCTGGCCACCGGACGGGCCCGGCTGTCCTACCGCCGCGCCGCCGAGTGCTTCCAGACCGCCACCGGCAACCTGCCCGGCGGACCCTGGACCCTGCACCAACTGCGGCACTCCGCACTCACCCACGCCGCCGAGGATGGTGCGAACACCTCCACCCTGCTCGCCTACTCCGGGCACACCTCGATTGCCTCCCTGGCCCGCTACACCCGCATCTCCCCCGAAGCCCTGGCCCGCTGGCAGCAAGCCCGCGACCCCGCCACCCGCCGCCGCTAACCCACCGCACCGCTGGAGTGCGCTGATCTCGCTAGCGGCCCGCATGCCAGGCCAACGCACCCCCGGTCACCGGAACCGCCCATCTGCCTGCGCAGACCCAGCAGATCGTTGTTTTTTCTCTGGAAGCTACATCTGTCGCCAATTGCATCCGATGCGAATTGGTGACAGTTTGTGAATGGCGCTAGCTCGGCGCCGGATTTGGTTGTTCTACCAGCGGTTGTTCTCCGGCCTGGTGGTGGGGGTAGCGGGTGCATCCGGCTGGTTCGCCGCCCCGCTGTGTCGCCCGGAAGGGTGGTTGGCCTGCGAGTTTCCCCCGGCTCGCATCTGATGCGGCTTTGTCGCGTTGGGTGCGTGTGACGGAGGGTGGTGGTCATGGACCCGATCGGGGTGGTGCCGGGTGCGGCGAGGCTGCATCTGGTGGAGGGGGTGTCGCTGCTGCGGCCGGAGGATCAGGTCTTTGCGGCGATGTTGGCAGGGTTCGCCAACCAGCAGCTGGCGCGGAACCTGGCTCGCTCGACGGTCGAGGGTCGGGAGAGCACAGTGCGGGCGTTCGCCAGCTACGTCAACGCGTTCCCGTGGCAGTGGTCGCCGGCGATGGTCGATGAGTGGCTCGGTGACCTGCGCTCGCTGCGGGAGCTGAAGCGCTCGACGATCCGCTCCTACTCCGAAGCCGTGCGAGCGTTCTGTCACTTCGTCACCGACCCGGCCTATGAATGGGCCGCGACCTGCGAGAAACATTTCGGCAGCCACCCGGTGCAGATCGTGCACGAGTGGAACACCGCCAGGCACGTGCAAGATAATGAGGCCGACCCGAGAAAGCGGGCCTTTACCAAGAAGGAGCTGCACGCCTTCTTCGCGCACTGTGACGAGCAGGTGGCCCGCATCCGCGCGTTCGGACGCAAGGGCTGGTTGCCCGCGTTCCGCGACGCGACGTTGTTCAAGACCGCCTACGCGTTT
This sequence comes from Streptosporangiaceae bacterium, assembly GCA_019245115.1. GTDB lineage: Bacteria > Actinomycetota > Actinomycetes > Streptosporangiales > Streptosporangiaceae > JAFARZ01. The sequence continues at coordinate 3,786 of JAFARZ010000248.1, forward strand.
GGCCTGCGGCGCAACGAGACCAGGATGCTTGATGCCGTCGACTTCGGCCGCAACGTCCACGCCGCGGAGTTCGGCGCCTACGGGCTGTGTCGGGTCCGGTTCGGCAAGGCGAAGAAGGGCTCACCGCCCAAGCAGCGCAGCGTGCTGACCGTATGGGCCTGGACACCGGAGGTGCTCGAGGAGTGGTTCACCGAGGTCCGGCCATTGTTCGGCACTGACGGCAACCCCGCCGCGTGGCCCTCCGAGCGTGGGATGCGGGTGGGCTGCCAGCGGCTGGACTCCCGATTCGTCGCCTACCGGGAGGCGCTCGGTCTGGATGGCGGGCTGGATTTTCATTCGTTGCGCCGTTCCTATGTCACGCACCTGATTGAGGACGGTTACGACCCGCGGTTCGTGCAGGTTCTCTTGAGTCTCCAGAAGGGCGTCCACGACGTGCAACACGAGGTTGGGACCGGCGGGAATCTTCGTGGTGGAGGTGGTTATCTGCGGCCTTCCATCACGCGGATACCCCGGAGGTTCGATGCTTGTGCAGCGGGTTGTGATGCCCGTTTCGTCGGTTGAGTCCTGGACGGTCCTTGGTGACGGTGGGCCGGTGGAGCCGATCGAGCGCTACCTGGCTTACCTGACCGATATTGAGCGGTCGCCGAACACGGTCAAGGCGTATGCCCACGACCTGAAGGATTGGTTCGGTTTCCTGGGCGTGCGGGGCCTGGACTGGCGCGAGGTCCGGCTGGAAGACCTCGGCGAGTTCGTGGCCTGGTTGCGGCTGCCGCCAGCGGGCCGAAGTGGAGGGGTGGCGATGCTGCCCTCGGCCGAGCACCATTGCTCGGCCGGCACCGTCAACAGAAAGCTGTCGGCGGTCAGCGGCCTTTACACATTCCACGCCCGGCACGGGGTCGACCTCGGCGAGCTGGTCACCGAGCTCCAACCGGCACGTCGGTGGCGCTCGGGGTGGAAGCCGTTCCTCTACCACTTGAGCAGCGGCGAGCCGGAGCGGCGGCGGGCGATCAAGCTGAAGGCTGCGCGCAAGCAGCCGACCATCCTGACCGCCAGGCAGGTGCAGGCGACTCTGGACGCGTGCACCCATCTGCGGGACCGCTTGTTGTGGGCTTTGTTGTGGGACACCGGCATTCGGATCGGCGAAGCCTTAGGCCTGCGCCATGAAGATCTGGCCGCCGCCGAGGGCGAGTTGACGATCACGCCGCGGGCCAACGACAACGGTGCACGCGCCAAGTCGCCCACACCGCGCACCATCCCGGTCAGCCCAGAGGTGGTCCGGCTCTACGCCGACTACCTGCACAACGAGTACGGCGACCTCGACTCCGATTATGTCTTCGTCAACCTCTGGGGCCAGCCCTTCGGGCGCCCGTGGGGCTACCCAGCGGTCTACGACCTCGTGCTGCGGCTGCGCCGAATCACCGGCGTGGAGTTCGACCCGCACTGGTACCGGCACACCTACGCCACCCGCCTGCTGCGCAAGGGCACCCCGATCGAGGTGGTCAGCACGCTACTTGGGCACTCCTCGATTGCGACCACTATGGACGTATACGGTCACCTGTCCGTCGAGGACGCTCGACGTGCCCTGGAGGCCGCCGGCTTCCTGACCGGGCAGGAGGTGCGGTGGTGACCGCGGCGGAGCCGGCACCCACGTCGCCGTCAGTGCCGGGGTTGCTGGGCAAGCTCATGGCCGCTGTCCGTCCGGAGTTCCGGGTAGACATCGTGGTCCCCGAGCGCGGCGCGCTGGTGTTCGACACCGCGCCCTGCCGGGTGCCGGGCTGCGTCCGCCAACCGCGTACCCGCGGGCTCTGCAAAGGCCACTACTACGAGTGGGCACAGGAAGGCCGCCCCGATATCGAGGCATTCGTCGCGACGGCTTCGCCGGAGGGGCTGGGGCGCAAGGAGCTCACGGTCTGTGCCGTGCCGGGCTGCCGTTACGGCGGCACCCGCCGGGGTTTGTGTGTTCGCCATCAAGGGTTCTGGGAACGGGCCGGTAAGCCGGACCGCGCGGCATGGCTGGCTGGTCTGACCCCAGTGGATGATCCCGGCCATCCGGTCTGCGCGTTGTCCTACTGCACACTGTGGACGCAGGGACGCTCGCCGTTCTGTGTCAACCACCGGTCCCGCTGGGAAGCCGTGGGCCGACCAGACATCGACGAGTTCACCGTCCTTTGCGAGTCCTACGGAGATGACAGGTTCGACTTCAGGCCGCTGGGCGAGCGCCGGCAGCTCAAGCTGGAGCTGCAGTACGCCCTGCAATGTCGGCACGACGAGCGGCAGGTCAAGACCCCCGCCGCCGTCGCCCGCCCGGCCATCGCGCTGGCGGCCGCCAGCCCGGTGGCCTCGCTGCTGGACTGGCCGATGCCCCGTTGGGTCGAGTTCTTCGACGCCAACCACTCCGCCAGACATGCTCAGAACGGGCAGGTCGCGTTCCTGCGTTACGCCTACCGATGCCTTGAGGACCTGCTCTGTGGCAGCGGATGGGAGGTCGAGTTCCCACGGGATGTCTGGGAGCTGCGTCGGCTCGGGATCGAGGGCCGTAAGCGGCTGAGATTCGACAGCATCCCGCAGCCCTGGCTGCGGGAGCTGGCCAAGCGGTTCGCCCGCTGGCGGTTGAGCATCGGGCGCAGCCCTATCCAGACATACATCGATGTCCAGGCGGTGACGCGCTTGGCACGGTTCCTGGAATCCGCGCCGGTCAACGTCACCAGCCTGGCCGGCCTGGACCGTGTGATGCTGGAGCGTTACCTTGCCGACCTGGCGACCGACACCCGGGCGCCGCGCTCGCGCAGCCGGGACATCAGCTCGCTGGGCGCGTTCCTCGACGCGATCCGCCGACACGAGTGGGGCTGCAACCTTCCCGCCAGCGCGGCCTTCTACCCTGATGACTTCCCCAAACCTGAGAAACGCCTGCCGCGCGGGTTGGCTGAACACGTCATGGCCCAGGTTGAGCAGCCCGCGAACCTCAACAGGTGGCACAACCCCGAGAGCCGGCTGCTCACCGTCGTGCTCATGCGCTGCGGCCTGCGCGTCGGCGACGCCAGCAAGGCCGCGTTCGATTGCGTTGTGCGCGACGGCGACGGCGCGCCCTACCTGCGCTATGTCAACCGCAAGATGAAGCGGGAGGCCCTGGTCCCGATCGACGAGGAACTCGAGCAGGCGATCACCGAACAGCAACAACGAATCCTGCGCCGATGGCCCGAGGGCAGCCCATGGCTGTTCCCCGCCCCGAAGATGAACCCCGACGGCCGCAAACCCTTGACCACACACTCCTACCGCGGCCAGTTGCGGGACTGGCTGGGCCGCTGCGACGTCCGCGACGAACACGGCCAGCCGGTGCGCCTCACGCCGCATCAATGGCGACACACCTTCGGCACCCGATTGATCAACCGGGACGTGCCCCAGGAGGTCGTACGAGTCCTTTTGGATCACTCCTCTGGTGAGATGACGGCGCATTACGCCCGGCTGCACGACACCACCGTCCGCCGGCATTGGGAAAAGGCCCGCAAGGTCAACACCAAAGGCGAGACCATCACTATCGACCCCGACGGCCCGCTAGCCGAGGCGAACTGGGCTAAGCAACGGCTCGGCCGCGCCACCCAGGCCCTGCCCAACGGCTTCTGTGGCCTACCCGTGCAGAAGACCTGCCCACACGCCAACGCGTGTCTAACCTGCCCGATGTTCGTCACCACGCCGGAATTCCTGCCACAGCACCGCGAGCACCGCCAGCAGATCCTGCAGATCATCACCGCAGCCCAGGCCCGCGGCCAGCTCCGCCTAGCCGAGATGAACCGCCAAGTACTCGGCAACCTCGACAACATCATCACCACCCTCGAAGCCGATCCCGACCCCAAGGAACAGGAAGCGGCGGATGCGAGCTGACAACACCCGGCACATCATCACCGCCGCCCGGCAACGCCACGAGCTCACCCGAGCCAAAGCCATCCAAGCCCTGCGAACCCTCGACACCGAGGGCCGGCCCATTACCTTCGAGGCCGTAGCTCAAGCGGCGGCGGTCTCCCGGTCCTGGCTCTACGCCCACCCCGACGTCCGGGCTGAGATCGAACGCCTCCGCGCCGCCCACCGCCGGGCTCCAGCGACACCCCTCCCCGCTCGGCAGCGCTCCTCCGACACATCCCTGTTGCGCAGGCTGGAAACCGCCAACCAACGAATCCGGCAACTGGCCGAGGAGAACCGCAAGCTCCGCGAGCAACTCGCCCAAGCCCTCGGCGAACGACGCGCCACAGCAAACCGCGACACGGCGTCGGCACGAGCCACCCATCGTCCCAATCCGGTAACGATCGGTCCCTGCTGAAAGGCGCCACCATGCACTCGCACGACACGTTCCGGGCAACGTCCACAATGGAACACCGCAGGTCACAGCCTCGAATGACCCAACGGCTCAAGATAATGCAGGAACAAGTTGGGCACGAGCATTCCAGCACCACCTCGTTGTATACCTGCGTGTCCTCGGACTTTCGCACCCGCACGCTGCGCCGCCACCTCGACGCCGCGGTCGCTGAGGCATTGCGGGAACAGGAGGCGCGGGCATGAAGCGAAAGATCGGCTATTCCTGGAGGCTACGGGAAATGATGGCGACTCGGGGGATTTTCACCGCCACCGAACTGGTTCCGTTGTTGCGCGAGCGTGGCATCGAGCTCTCCGCCTCCCAGGTCCACCGCCTGGTCTCGGGAACCCCGGAGCGATTGTCGCTGCAGGTCCTCTCCGCGTTCTGCGACATCCTCGACTGCACCCCAGCCGATTTGGTCGCCACCACCGCCGAGAACGCCGGTGTTCGCAAGACCGCCACCGACGACCGGCCGGCACCGGCGAGTGTGGCGAAGCTGCGGCCTCGGCCCGCTCGGATCCTGCCGGACGAATGAGCCGCAGCTATGCCAGCGACGAGCAGTACGAACGCTGGTACCTCGTGGAGTGCTGCCGGTGCGAACGCCGCAAGAATAAGGCCGGCAGCTGGCCGGATGGCTATGTTTGTCGCACCTGCGCGGACCGGGCGCTGCGCATTCGAGGGCGTTGCCCGGGGTGCGGAGCCGACCGGGTGCTTCCCGGGCGCCGCGCTGGTGATCAGGCCGCGATCTGTTCGGACTGCGCGGGGTTCACCACGTCGTTTCGGTGCAGCCGCTGCACCGAGGAAGACAAACTGCACCGCGGCAGGTTGTGCACCCGTTGCACCCTGCGCGATCGGCTGCGCGAGCTCCTCGGCGACGCCTCTGGGGAGATCCGCCCTGAACTGGCGCCGCTGGCGAACTCGCTGCTCAACGCCGAGCGCCCGCTGTCGATTCTGACCTGGCTCTACACCCGCAAAGGCAAGACCGAATCTCCCGAAACCCTGATGCGCGCACTCGGGCGAGGACAGATCGCGTTGACCCACGAGGCGTTTCACACCCTGCAGCCCTGGCGGGCCGCCGCGCACCTGCGTGAGCTGCTCATGGCCTGCGGCATCCTGCCCCGCGTCGACAAGCAAATCTGCTTGCTCGAGCGCTGGCTCATCGCCCACCTCAACACGATCACCGACCCCGACCGTGCTCAGCTCATCCAGCGCTTCGCCACCTGGGAGGTCCTGCCCCGACTCCGGGCCCGCGCCGCGAACAAACCGATCACCCCCTTCAGCCGACAATTCGCTGGCGATCAGATCACCCAGGCCACGGCGTTCCTCGACTGGCTCGCAGCACGCCAGCGCAGCTTGCGGACCTGCGAGCAGGCCGACATCGACACCTGGCACGCCAACCACGCCGAGCACTGGCGCAGGCGCCTGCGAGGCTTCCTGCTCTGGGCCATGGCCAGCAAGCTCACCCGAGGGCTGCGGCTACCAGCACCCGTCACCACCCACGGCGCTGCGCTGCCCCAACCCGACCGCATGGCCCTGCTCGGCCACCTGCTCACCGATCACGAACTCCCCCTGCGCTCCCGAGTCGCCGCAGTGATCGTCCTGCTCTACGCCCAGCCCCTCAGCCGGATCGTCCGGCTCACCATCGACGACATCATCTACGACGGGACCAGATCATGCTGCGCCTCGGCGAACCACCCTCACCGGTCCCCACCCCCTTCGCGCAGCTCCTCCTCGCCTGGATCAACGAGCGAGACAACATGAACACCGCCACCAACCCCGGCTCCCGGTGGCTGTTCCCCGGCCGCCGCGCCAGACAGCCGATGCACCCCACAACCCTGGCCGCGCTCGTCCACAAGCTCGGCGTCCCCACCCGCACCGCCCGCACAGCCGCGATCCGCCAGCACCTCCGGGACATGCCAGCAGCCCTCGTCGCCGACGCCCTGAGCTACCACCCCGTCACCACAGCCAAGATCGCCACCCAAATCGGGGTCACCTGGAGTCGCTACGCTCCTGGTGATCACACAAGAACTGGCGACAGTTGAATACGCGAGCTCACCAGTCCGGGAGGCCCTCGAGGTGCCACGTGTCCCCCGGACGGGTCCGGCGCCGGCGCAGGGCGTTGGCGTAGGTCTGCCCGAACTTGGTGCACCACTGCCGGATCGTTTCGTAGGAGACGATGATCCCGCGTTGCAGCATCATCTCTTCAACCTCGCGGAAGCTGAGCGGGAACCGGTGGTAGAGCCAGAC
>JAFARZ010000358.1 GCA_019245115.1 Streptosporangiaceae bacterium
GGATGCCCGTTGCGCTGGGCATCTGACAGCCGCTCTAGCAGCAGCACGCCGGCCCCCTCGGCCCAGCCGGTCCCGTCCGCCGCCGCAGCAAACGACTTGCACCGCCCATCCGGCGCCAGCCCCCGCTGCCGCGAGAACTCCACGAACACGCCAGGCGTCGCCAGCACCGTCACCCCGCCGGCCAGCGCCAGCGTGCACTCCCCGGCCCGCAGCGACTGAGCTGCCAGGTGCAACGCCACCAGCGACGACGAACACGCCGTATCCACCGTAACCGCCGGGCCGCACAGGCCGAAGGTGTAGGCGATCCGGCCCGAGGTGACACTGACGGCGGTGCCGGTGAGCAGGTGGCCTTCAACCTGCTCGCTTGCTTCGTGCAGCCGCGGACCGTAATCCTGTGCGATTACGCCGACGAACACGCCGACCTGGCTGCCGCGCAGCGAGTCCGGCGCGATCCCCGCCCGCTCGAACGCCTCCCAGGCGGTCTCCAGCAGCACCCGCTGCTGCGGGTCCATCGCCAGCGCCTCACGCGGGCTGATCCCGAAGAACTCCGGATCGAACTGGCCCGCGTCATACAAGAACCCGCCCTTGCCGGTGGCCGACGTGCCCGGGCGGTCCGGGTTTGGGTCGAGCACGGTATCGAGGTCCCAGCCGCGGTCTTTGGGGAAATCGGAGATCGCGTCTCTGCCCTCGTCCACCAGACGCCATAGGTCCTCGGCATCGCGCACCCCGCCCGGGTATCGGCAGCCGACCGCGACCACGGCCACCGGCTCGCGCGCCTTCTCCTCCAGCTTGGCCAGCTGCTCTCGGGTTCGCCGCAGGTCCACGGCGGCGCGCCGGAGGTACTCGCGGAACTTCTCCTCGCTGTTCAGTGCATATCTCCTCGGGGAGGGGACGAATCAGGTACGGGTCCGTGCGAGCGCAATTCGTTGTCCAGGGCGTCGAATAGCTCGTCGTCGCTCGCGGACTCTAGCGCGGTCAGGTCGGCGGCTGCCGCGGCCGAGACCGGCGTCCACTTGCGCAGCATCTCCTCCAGTCGGCCGGTGACCGCCTGCCGCCGGTCGCCGGCCAGCCCGGACAGCGCGGCGTCGAGCCGGTCCAGGTCGGCCAGAATCCGAGCCGCCGGGTCGGCGTCGTATGGGAACAGCTCCCGGTGCAGGTGGGCCGCTAGCTCAGCCGATGTCGGATACTGGAACAATATGTCGACCGGCAGCCGCAACCCGGTCGCGGTGGCCAGTCGGTTGCGCAGCTCCACCGAAGTCAGCGAGTCGAAGCCCAGCTGGGTGAATGGTGCGTCCACGACCAGCCGGTCCGGGTGGTCGAAGCCGAGTATCGTGCTCGCCTCGGCCCGGACCAGCTCCTCTACCGCCCGCTTTCGCTCTGGTCGGGGCACGGCCAGCAGCCGACGCCGCCGGTCAGAGCCGTCGGCGGGGCCGCCCCGTGCCAGCGGAGGCCCCGCCAGTTCCCGCAGCACGGCAGGTACGCCCGAGGTCTGGGTCAGGTCGAAAGCGGCACCGACAACCACCGGCTCGGCGGCCCGTCGGCCCGCGTCAAACAAGGTGAGGCCGTCTGCAGTGGTCAGCGGCCGCAGACCCAGCCGACGCAGCCGGACCCGGTCGGCATCGCCCAGCCCGGCGGTCATCGCGCTCTCCTGCTCCCACAGGCCCCAAGCCAGAGCAACAGCCGGCAGGCCCGCCAGCCGCCGATGCCGGGCCAGCGCGTCCAGGAACGCGTTAGCCGATGCGTAGTTAGCCTGCCCCGCGGTGCCGACCAGCCCGGCCACCGAGGAGAAGACGACAAAGGAGGCCAGGTCGAGGTCCCGGGTCAGCTCATGCAGATGCCAGGCAGCGTCGACCTTGGGACGCAGCACCCGCTCAACCTGCTCCGCGGTCAGCGCGGCAAACAGCCCGTCGTCGACCACGCCGGCCGCGTGCACGACGGTGGTAAGCGGTCGGTTGGTCGGCACGGTGGCCAGCACGGTGGCCAGCGCGGATCGGTCGGCGGCATCGCAGGTGACCACATCGGCCCGGGCGCCGAGGGCTGTGAGGTCGTCCCGCAGGTCGGCCATGCCTTCGGCGGCCTCCCCGCGTCGGCTCAGCAGCAGCAGATTCCGGGCGCCCTGGCCAGCCAGGTGCCGGGCTACCATCCCGCCGAGCGTGCCGGAGGCACCGGTGACCAACACGGTGCCGGCCGGGTCCGGTGCCACCGGTATGGTAAGCACGACCTTGCCGACGTGCTGGGCCTGGCTGAGATAGCGGAACGCGGCAGGCGCCTGCCGCACGTCCCAGGTGGTCCGTGGTGGCAGCCGCAGCGCACCGGCAGCGAACAGGTCCAGCACCGCGCGCAGCATCGCACCGATCCGCTGCGGATCGACCTCGAACAGGTCGAAGGCCCGGTATTCCACGTGGATCGAGGCCGGGTCGCGCAGGTCGGTCTTGCCCATCTCCACGAACCGGCCGCCCGGGCGGAGCAGCCTCAGCGAGGCGTCGATGTACTCGCCGGCAAGCGAGTTGAGCACAACGTCGATGCCGACATTGGCGAACCGGTCGGCGAAGCTGAGGTCGCGGGACGAGGCGATCTGGGCGTCGGTCAGGCCGACCCGGCGCAGTTCGGCCCACTTGTCCGGATTTGCCGTGCCGAAAACGTCAGCCCCTAGGTGCCGGGCAAGTTGCACAGCCGCGCCACCGACGCCGCCAGCTGCCGCGTGCACCAGTAGCGATTCCCCCTGTCGTAGCTCGGCCACGTCAACTAGGGCGTAGTACGCGGTGAGGAACGCTGCCGGCACCGAGGCCGCCTGCGCGAAGGTCCAGCCGGCCGGCAGTGGCGCCACCATCCGGGCGTCGGCCACCGCGAACGGACCCATTGCCGCGCGAAAGAGCCCGAGCACCCGGTCGCCGGGGGCCAGCCCGGACACCTCCGGGCCGACCTCGTTGATGATGCCGGCCCCCTCGATTCCGGGCAGGCCGCTATCGCCCGGGTACATGGCCAGCGCGCCGAGCACGTCACGGAAGTTGACGCCGGCCGCTCGGACCGCGATCCGGACCTCGCCTGGGCGTAGCGGCCGGGTCGGTTCGGCAGTTGGCAGCAGTGCCAATGCGTCCAGGGAACCCCCGCTACTGCTTTCCAGCCGCCAGGCCGGGGTGTCAGGCAAGGCCAGCTCGTCGGCGGCCGGCCCGGAACGCAGCCGGGGCACCTGGGCCAGGCCGCGGCGTATGGCCAGCTGCGGCTCGCCCGCGGCCACGGCGGCGGCCATTGCGGCGGATAGCGCATCCCATGAGTCGGGCTGGCCGTCGAAGTCAACTAGCAGCAGGCGGTCCGGGTGCTCGGCCTGCGCCCCCCGGACCAGACCCCACAGCGCCGCGGCGGCTAGATCGGTCACGTCCTCGCCGGGTCCGGCCGCCACCGCGCCGCTGGTGAGCAGCACCAGCCGGGACGCGATGAAGCCGTCCCTGGCCAGCCAGTCCCGGACTAGGGCCAGCCCGTCCGCGATCGCCCCATGCGCCGTAGCCACCGGGTCGCCCGACCCACTGGTCCACGGTACGACCACCGCCGCAGGCACCGCGATCCCGCCGCGCACCGCCATCGCCAGCGCGTCCAGGCCCGCGTACGCCGTCCCCAGCTCCCTTATGGCGTCGGCCATGCGGGCGTCGGCTCTGGCCGCACTGCCGGGACCATCAGGTGCGACGCTACGATCGAGCAGGGTCCAGGTGCCGGGCTGGGCCGGGGTACCGGCAGGGAGGGGCAGGTCGGTCCAGTCCAGCCGGAGCGGGCGCGGGCCGGCCGCGGCTGCGACCGCCTGGTCGGCCGGGACCGGACGGAACGCCAGCCGCTGCACCGTGGCCAGCGGCTCGCCCTCTTCGTCGGTAAGGACCAAGGCCAGCGCATCCGGAGCGAGCACGGTCAGCCGGGCCCGTGCCGCCGTCGCCCCCGAACCGTGCACCTGCACCCCTGACCAGCTGAACGGCAGCAGCACCGACGCGGCGGGATCGGCCACGAACAGGTGCAGCGCCGCGTCTAGCAGCGCCGGGTGCAGCGCGAAGCCGACTTCATCAGTGCCCTCCGGGAGCTCCAGCTCGGCCAGCAGGTCCCCGTCCCGCTTCCAGGCCGCCCTGACGCCCCGGAATGCCGGGCCGTACGAATAGCCGCGGGTGGCCAGGCCGTCGTAGAGGCCCTCGACGTCGATCGGGATAGCGTTGGCCGGCGGCCAGGTCCCGGCCAGGCCGGTAGGCCAGGACTTGGCCGTGTCGGTAGTGGCCACCGGGTCGGCGGTGAGGGCCCCAGTGGCGTGCCGCCGCCACGCGCCGCCCTCGCCGCGAGCGTGCACCGTGACCGTCGACCGGCCGTCTGCTGAGTCTAGCGACACCCGCAGGTCGACCGCTGCCTCGGCCGGCAGCGTCAGCGGGGCCTCCAGGGTGAGTTCCTCGACATACGGGTGGCCGGCCCGTGCGCCAGCCGCAGTGACCAGCTCGACCAGCGCCGCGCCGGGCAGCAGGACCGTCCCGCTGATCGCGTGATCGGCCAGCCACGCCTGGGACCGCGGCGAGATCCGGCCGGACAGCGACCAGCCCTGCCCGTCGGGGCGGGCCACCACCGCAGGGGCCAGCGGGTGGCCGCCCCGGTCTAGCCCCAGCCTGTCGGCGACCCCCTCCGGTCGGTGCCAGTATGATCCATGCTGGAACGGGTAAGTCGGCAGGTCTACCTGCATCCCGCCGGGACAGGCTGCGGCCCAGTCCACTGCCACGCCGGCCGCCACCGCAGCGCCCAGCGCTGCGCCGAACATGTCGGCCTCCGACCGGTCAGGCCGCAGCGCTGGTACCGCCACCGCATCCGCTCCGGCAGGACCGAGTTCTGCCAGGCAGTCCAGCGTCATCGCCGACAGCACGTCGTCCGGGCCCAGCTCGACAAATGTCCGGACGCCTCGGTCGGCCAGCTCGGCGGCTCCGTCCCGGAATCGGACCGTGCGGCGGACCTGCCTGGCCCAGTAGTCGGGCGAGCGCAACTCGTCCCCGGACACTGGCCGGCCGGTCACCCCGGACACCAGCGGGATCTCCGGATCGCGGAAGGTCAGCCCGGCTACCACCGCGCTGAGCTCGTCCAGTACCCCGTCCATGTGCGAGGAGTGGAAAGCGTGGCTGACCCGCAGCCGCCGCGTCCGCCGCCCTTCGTCGGCCAGTCGTCTCGCCACTGCGGTCACCGCGTCGACATCACCGGAGACCACCACGGCACGCGGCCCGTTGACCGCGGCCAGGTCCACCGGGCGGCCGAGGGCGGCCACCGTGGCCAGTACCTCGTCCTCAGTCGCCTCGACGGCTACCATCGCCCCGCCGGCCGGGGCAGCCTGCATGAGTCGACTGCGTGCGGCGACCAGCACGCTGGCGTCGGCTAGGTCGAGCACGCCGGCGATGTGCGCGGCGGCGATTTCGCCGGCCGAGTGGCCGAGTAGGTAGTCCGGTCGCAACCCACTGTGCCTCGCCAGCGCCAACAGCGCGGCCTGCATCGCGAACAGCGCCGGCTGCGCGTACTCGGTGCGGTCCAGCCGCTCGGCGTCGGTGCCGAAGATCACCTCGCGCAGCGGCCGAGGTAGGTACCGGTCCAGCTCGGCGCAGATCGCGTCAAAGGCGGTAGCGAAGACCGGACAGATCGCGTGCAGCTCGTGGCACATGCCGGGCCGCTGGGCGCCCTGCCCTGTGAACAGAAAGGCCAGCGGCGTCGGCCTTGGCCCGATGACGGCCCGGCGCACCGGGGCGTTGCCACGTTCCACCGCCTCCAGCCCGGCTAGCAGGGCGCCCCGGTTGGCACCGACCACGACCGCCCGGTGTTCAAAGACGGTCCGGGTGGTGGCCAGCGACCAGCCCACGTCCACCGGCCGAACCCCTGGGTCGGCGGCGACCCGCTCGCGCAGCTGCCGGCTCTGTTCCCGCAGCGCGTCTGGGGTACGGGCCGTGAGCAGCCACGGCACTGCCAGCGGTGCCGCCACCGGGGGTGCCGCCCCCGGTGGCGGCACCGTGGCTAGGGTCGGCGCCGGCGCCTCCTCCAGCAACAGGTGCGCGTTGGTGCCGCTGATCCCGAACGAGGACACTGCGGCACGGCGCGGTACCGCGTCCGGCTCCCACGCTCGTGCCTTGGTGAGCAGCGCTAGCTCACCGGTCGACCAGTCCACCATCGCTGAAGGCGTGTCGACGTGCAGCGTCCGGGGCAGCAGCCGGTGCCGCAGCGCCTGCACCATCTTGATCACGCCGGTCACCCCGGCGGCGGCCTGGCAGTGCCCGACGTTGGACTTGACCGACCCCAGCCAGGCCGGTCGGCCCGGCTCGCGGCCTTGCCCGTAGGTGGCCAGCAGCGCGTCGGCCTCGATCGTGTCACCAAGCCTGGTGCCGGTGCCGTGCGCTTCGACCACGTCGACGTCGACCGGCCGCAGCCCGGCGTCGGTTAGCGCGGCCCGGATGACGCGCACCTGAGCCCGTCGGCTTGGCGCGGTTAGCCCGGCTTTCGCGCCGTCCTGGTTGATGGCCGAGCCGCGGATCACGGCCAGCACCTGGTGCCCGAAGCGCCTCGCCCGGTCCAGCGGTTCCAGCAGGAGCATGCCGCTGCCCTCGCTGAACCCGGTGCCGTCCGCCGCGTCGGCGAACACCTTGCACCGCCCGTCGGGTGCCAGCCCGCGCCATCGGCTGAACTCCGCCAGGACGGCCGGGGTGGCCATCACGGCCACGCCACCGGCCAGCGCTAGCTCACACTCGCCGCGGCGTAGCGCCTGCGCCGCGAGGTGGATCGCGGTCAGCGACGACGAGCAAGCGGTGTCGACCGTAAGCGCCGGCCCGGTCAGGCCCAGCGCGTATGCGATCCGGCCGCTGGCGACGCTGGCCATGGTTCCGGTGAGCAGGTGACCAGCGAAGGCAGGCGGGTAGCCGACCGGAGCATAGCCGCTGTCGTACATGCCGAGGAACACCCCGGTTCTGGTACCGCGAAGGTCGCCCGGGATGATGCCGGCCCGCTCGATCGCCTCCCAGGCGTTCTCCAAGGCGAGCCGGTGCTGCGGGTCCATCGCCGCGGCCTCCCGGCCGCCGAGCCCGAAGAACCCGGGGTCGAAGCGGTCCACTCCGGTCAGGAAGCCGCCGCCGCGGGCGTAGACGGTGCCAGGTCGGCCGCAGTCCGGGTCGGGGTCGTACAGTTGCTCCAAGTCCCAGCCGCGGTCGGTGGGCAGGCCGCTGACCACGTCCCGCCCCTCGGCGACCACCTGCCACAGCTCGTCCGGCGACATCACCCCGCCGGGCAGTCGGCAGGCCATCCCGATGATCGCCACCGGCTCGCTGGGGGCCATTGCCCGGACTGGCGCGTGCTCGGGCGTAGCCTCCGCTGGGTCGAGCAGCCGCGTGCGGACTTGCCCGGCGAGTGCCTGCTCGTCCGGCATCAGTATCCCCTTAAGGTCGTGACACAGACCTGACTGATCCAGCACCGCATCACGCGCTCATGAGCGACTTGAGCTGTGATCGATGCCTGTGGACGGGCCGGAGAGAGGGTAGCACTCACCTACGGTTACCTCGCCCATCTAAAGCGTTCCTCCAGCCGCCCATGAGCGGCTGGTGCGGAACTGGACTGGTTCAGCCCGTGCCACGCCCTGGGGCCGGTGCCCGTGACTGTGAGGTCTTGGAGTCTGGAGGGACATCCGTGAGTACTATGCAGCAGCGGATGCGCGGGGTGAGCAGTACCCGGGCGGTCGTCCTTGGAGGCAGCCTGGCGGGTTTGCTCGCGGCCCGGGTGCTGTCGGAGCGGTTCGAGCAGGTGGTGGTGATCGAACGGGACGTGCTGCCGCTGGTCGCCGGGCAGCGCCGGGGCGTGCCGCATGGTCGGCATCTGCACGGCCTGCATCCCCGCGGCAGGGAGATCCTCGATGAGCTGTTCCCGGGCTTCACGGCCTCGCTGGTTGCCGGCGGCGCTGTGCGCTGCGATGTCCTACGGGATACGCGCTGGCATTTGTCCGGCCACCAGCTGCGCCAAGCGCATATCGGCCTGCCGGCCTTGTTCGCCAGTCGGCCATTCCTTGAAGACCACGTCCGCGCGCTGGTGCGGCGGCTGCCTGGAGTCCGGTTCCTCGACGATAACTCGGTCTGCGGTCTCACCACGACGGCCGACAAGCGGACGGTTACCGGGGTTCAGGTCCGCGGACCCGGCGGCGTGCCAGCCGAGGTCACGGGCAGCCTGGTAGTGGACGCCACCGGGCGAGGGTCACGCACGCCTGTGTGGCTGGCTGAACTCGGCTACCAGCGTCCGGAGGAGGACCGGGTCGAGATCGGCCTGGGGTACGCGACCCGGAATTACCGGCTGCGGCCTGGCGCCATGAGAGGCGATCAGATGATCCTCACCGCGGCCACACCGGCAAACCCCCGCCTCGGGGTGCTGGCCGTCACTGAGGGCGGCCGCCATGTACTTACCATTGGCGGGATCTGCGGTAACTACCCGCCCACCGCCCCGGCGGATTTCGATGAGTTCGTCGCGGGGCTCCCATCGGCCGATATAGCTGAGGCCATCGTCGGCGCCGAGCCCCTGGATGACCCGCTGCCGTTCCGGTTCGCCGCCAGCGTGCGCCGCCGGTACGAACGGCTAGCCGCGTTCCCGGTCGGCCTGCTGATCATCGGCGACGCCATGTGCTCATTCAACCCGATCTACGGCCAGGGCATGACCGTCGCCGCGACCGAGGCAGTGGCCTTGCGCCGACTGCTGGGCCGCCACGCAGTCCCCGACGCTCGCGGCTATTTCCGCGCCATCGCCGCCGCCATCGACGTGCCCTGGGACATCGCCGTTGGCGCCGACATGGCCTTTCCCCAGGTCCGAGGCAAGCGCTCAGCGAAGGTACGCCTAGTTAACGCCTACCTGCCGCGACTGCATGCCGCCGCCGCCCACGACGAAGCACTCGCGGCCTCGCTGGTCCGAGTCATCGGCCTGATAGACCGCCCTGAAGTCCTGCTCCGCCCGAACCGCGTGCTGCGGGTCCTGCGCGGCAACCTGATTCATGCCAGGCGGTCCGATCCGGCTCCCGCCGCACCAGTACGACAGGCTGACGCCGCCAGCCAGCGCATCATCGACGCCCTCACCACCCCGACGCCGAGCGGGACCCCGGCGGCGAAGGCAACGCGGCCAGCGAGGCAGCAGCCTGAAGCGGCTGGTCAGAGGAGCGAAGCGGGCGGGATTCATTGACAGCTCGAGCGGAACGCTCCTCTGGACGGTCATCACACCGCTCCCCGCAGCTGCCGTCCGTGCGCCGTCCGTGGAATCCGCGCCCTCCGGCCCGGGCACGCACGGACGCATAGCGGACGGCGGTCGCCCGCAATCGCGCCTCGAAACGCATAAACGCTGGTCATCGGCACAAGCCTCGGATAGGAGGGACGGTCTGTAAAACCGTCGGCTCAGCCTACGTTGGTTCGAACCCAACACCTGCCACCACCCGGGAAACAGCCCCTGACCTGGTATAACGGGTCCGGGGCTGTTGTCGTGTTCATGGCAGCCATAAGCAGTTGGATGCTGCTGAAAGCAGCCGCCGGCCGCTGGTCGTGGGACAATCGTGGGACAGAACCCGAGGTGTATCTGCAGGTCGTGACTGGTGAACGTGCGTACTAGATCCCGGTCGGGCTGCACTGGTCGGTATATGGATGTTGATGCCATACACAGGCCTGGTAGATCACACGGTGCCCATCAATGGTCACCGGAACGGCAACAGTGGCCACGAGATCGGGGAGCGCAGAGATGTTCCCGCCCGGGAGAGTTGCGGTGCAGTAGTACCACTTGCCGGGAGCGTTAGACCATCGGAGCTGCATGCCGGCCTTACTGCCGCTGGGATGGGCTTCAAGCCAGTCGTAGCTGTTCCCGTTGTAGGTCCCTTCCATGACGCTGGCGGCGAGACCTTCGAGTTTGACCGTATAGACCGTTTGGATGTCGCTGAACGCAGTCGCGGCCGGAGAGCGGAATCCGTCTGATGCGGCGCGGCCACAGGATGAGGCGGGCGCTGCCACCAAGATGCCGGTGCCCGGGCCCGCCGGTGCTGCGGCGACCGTGCTGCCGGTAGCCGGAGAATGGCGACCAGAGGCCATTAGTATGCCGAGCACGACCCCGGCAGCCAGCAGCATGGCACCGGATATGACCGCACCTATTGCGAGCCGCCGTCGATTATGGCCGATGCCTGCTGGTGTTATGCGTCGGTGCCGTAGGGCAGGGTGAGCGGATGGCTGGTCTGCCTTCACCGGTGCCTCGGCCGGCACGGGAACGAGCACTCGTTCCCCGTCTGCCCTTATGGGCTGGCTTTCCTCGGGCAAGTCACCGCTGGCGTTGCGATAGAGCTGTTGCCACCGTGGCAGGTCACCCGCACCGTCAAGCCCCCGCCGTTCCTTGTATTTGTCCTGGTAATAGATCCGGCACCCGGTTACATAGCCTTCGATAACAGGCCAGGAGGGTAGCCGTTCCCCCCTGGCCGCCTCAGCCAGGCGCTGGTGAGGGATGCACGCGTACCTTTGCAGGGTCCGGTAGGTCGGATTGCCGCAGTCCTCGCGCAGAACGCGCAGTGCCTGCGCCAGAACAGCGAGCGGGCCGTCTTCAGGATCCACCGGTTTCTGCGGTCTTCCGGGATCGCGAGGCGACTTGCCAGCTTCATCTAAAGGCATCCCCTGCTCCCTCCCCGTGATCGTCGTTGCAGGCCAGCGATTGACCGGCCACGCTGCCCGGGTTGACCGGACTGCTGACGGTCAACTGCTGCTAGCGGTCAATCTCCTGGATGCCCATCGTGGAGATGCCGCCCCCGTGACGGGGTGGCGGGACAAGGCTACCGATTCCGAGGGGACCACTTCGTGGATATCCGCGTCCTTCATCCCGCAGGGCTGGGCGCGGCGAGGAATCACCAGAACAGACAACACGGGTAGGAGGCAGGTCATGCGAGGAGTTGCACGCAGGGTGCTGATGCTGCTGATTGCGGTGGCGGCGGTCGCGGCGTTGTCAGCAGGAACAGCCAACGCGCGGTCAGTCCGGTTCTTCAGCGGCTACACCGGCCAGCACACCCATTGGACGTGGGCGGGCCCCGGTGTCGGGCTGATCGCCTGGACGACGTCAACAGATTTCTCCGGCTACACCGCCTGCGGCAGCAGCTGGGCCGGGCTGAATGTGGACGCGGCATGGAATTCGGAGTCGCTGCACAACGGCGCCCAGCTGGACATGTTGTTCTCGGTCCAGCGCAGTGACGGGCGCCGCATCCCGCTACGGCTATTCAAGATCACCAAAGCGGAACCGTGGCCGGGTCATCCGGCCTTCGGCGGGCAGTTCCACGTGGGGGTGTGGACCCCGCGGGGCGAATACCTGAAGTACGGAATCGTAACTACCTGGATCGTCAACAGCGGGGTGTTCTACGGGCCAGCAGGAGTCGACACGGTGAAGTTCAACCAGTCAACGCGGAGTTGCTGAATTAGGCAGCTGCCGGATCCTCCGGGCATGTGCGATGAGCGATCCTCGGAGGGTCCGGCTCCTGGTCGGCTAAGGATGGTCTTCTTGCCTGATCTTCGCCAGGACTGGGGGTATCGGCACCACCCGGACATCGTCGGCGGCACGGTGCTTGAGACCGCGCTCTCCGTGGGTTTCTCCGGAGTCGGTCCACCGAATATTGACCTCGGGCGGGACCTTGCAAGCGTGATCGAGCCCCAGCCGGTCTCCGGTAGGTAGCAGTCCCCCTTCCTGAGCGCCACCACCTCGGCGGGGCGCATGGCCGCGTAGTACATGCACGCGAACATCGCAGCGAGCCGTCGGCCGCGGCCTCTCGGCGAGGTACTCGAGGAAGTTGTGGAACACGGCGCGTTTCCGGCTGACAGTGTTGGCGGAGGCGCCAGTGCCGTCCATATTCATGGTCAGCGCGTCGAGCGCAGGCCGGATGACCTTGGCTTCGTTCAGATCCGTTATCGGCATGCTGGCCGACTCCAGCCACTGCGCTGCCTTGACGATCTCCGGTGTGGGCTCAAGCCGCTTGTCGGCGGGCAGCAGGAGGTATTTGCGGAGCGCGGATCGGAGTTCTTCCTTCGCCGGGCGGTCGGGTAGATCGTTCGTCAGTACTGGGAGCACGGTGGCGAGTGAGTCTGTGATGCCGTCGCGGGTCTTGGGTGCAGCGCGTGGCCACCGCATCGCGACATATGCCTCGGCGACGACGAGGACCGTGCGGCTTGGCTCGGGCTCGGGTTCAGGCTGCGGTTCGGGTTTGACCATCGAGTCCGGCAGCCCTGATTCGATGTCAAATTCCTCGCCTCGCTTGGCGGCTTGGCGGAGGTCGGACTGAAAGCTCTCGGCCAGTGCTTTGGTCCGCCGAGTTGTCGAATGGGGGTGTCAGCGGTCTTCCAGCGGATCTCGTAGGTCGGCGTCTTCCTTTTCTTGAGGCGAATGCCCCAGATCATCACATCGGTAGTCTTCACGCTGCTCGCTCCTTGAGCGAGGCGAGCCAGGCCGTGAATTCGCTGCGCCAGATGCGGATCTCGCCGTTGGGGAGTTTGAGACCGCGGGGTGCTTTGCTGAGTTCACGCCAGCGGTAGAAGGTCCGACGGGACGGGACACACCGCCCAGCTCCGCGAGCACCTGCTCGACTGTCAGAAGTTCATCTCCCCGTCCATGGCTCCCCCGGTAAGAACTCTGCCTGGATCTCGGCGAGCCGGGCCCTTGCTGCCACTGCCAGCCAGCGGAGCCGCTGGTTGGGAATTGTGAGACCGCGCGCTCGCATCTGCCGGGCCAGTCTTGCCTGGCTAAGCTGAATGCCTTGCTCTTCAGTGCCATGCAGGATTTCTGCCGCTGCGATGACGAGTCGCTTGTCGTGCTCGCTCATCGGCCCGGCACTTTCCGGTGGCTCGATAAGGCACGTCCTTGGCAGGTGATCGAGAAGCTTGGCTTCGGACAAGGCCGGGATTTCCCCGCCTCCTCCGGTCGCCCTCTCGGTCGATGTCAGCCGCAGGGCTAGGCGTTCATGAAGCGGTGCCCGCGCCCGCCACCGCCACCCCACCGTCCGTATTGTTGCTGGAGGCGGGATATGGCGAGCAAGTGCTCATACTCGAGCCCGAGCCCGTCTCGATAGCTGGTGACGTGCCAGAGCACCATGCGGCGGGCGAGCAGGAAGGTGGTGCGCGGGGCAAGCAGCCATCTGGCAAGCGGAATCCGCTCGGTCCAGTGGCGGGTTGTATCCCGCCGAAAGTCGTGACGGTGTTCTGCCTGGGCCCGTCTGCGGGGTGGGTAGCTGGCCTGCGCGGCGAGGGGCTGCCTACTCGCTGGGTGTGTCGTGCGGCGGGCCGGGGTAGCGTAGCGGGGATTTGAGCTTGCGGGGGGTGTCGTTGCCGGGTTCGCTGGTGCGGCGGCTTCTGGTGGTCTTCTGTTTGCGTAGCCGGGCGAGCTGGAGGTCGGCGGCCTGGGCGCGCCGGGCGGATGCGGCGAGCTTGTCCCGCTGGGCGGGGTCGAGGATGCCTTCGGGGTCGACCTGCTGTTCGGCGCGGCGGTACATGGCGGCGCTTGCGGCGGCGGCTTGCTGCTCGCGGGCGCCCGGCTTGCTCCACCGCGTGTTGGCGGCCTTCCGCGCTCGTGCCTTGCGTTGTTCGGGAGTCATTGTCATCACCAGCTCCGGGAAGCGGGTTGATCCATGATGATGCTAGCTGGCATGGCAGGGGCTGTGGCGCCTCGACTGCCAGCCGGGTTAAGGATATTCTTTACCTAGTGTGCGTGCGGCGTGTTCGGGAGGGCGCATGGAGTGGGAGATCCTGATGACCACGCAGGTCGAGGGATTCCTGGATGAGCTGTATGAGTCTGACCGGGACAGCCACCGGCTGGTGAACCAGGCGATTCTGGTGCTGGAGCGGAACGGGCCGGGTGAGGGCCGTCCGCTGGTGGACACGGTAGCGGCGTCGCGGATCGCGAATATGAAGGAGCTGCGGCCGCCGTCGTCCGGGCGCAGTGAGGTGCGGATCTTGCTGGTCTTCGATCCGTGGCGGTCGGTGGTCTTGCTGGTGGCCGGGGATAAGGCCGGGCAGTGGGAGAAGTGGTACCGCACGGCGATCCCGCAGGCTGAGCAGTTGTATGAGGATTACCTGGCCGAGCGGTGGAAGGAGATGGGCCGATGAGCGGTGTGTCACGGTGGCGGGATTCTGGTCATCTGGAGCGGGCCGTGGAGACCGCGGGCGGCCCGGAGGCCTTTGCCGCGGCGGTCGCCGCGATGCTGGATGATGCGCGCGGCTGGCGTCTGGCGGAGCTGCGCAAGCGGCGGGAGCTGACCCAGGAGCAGGTTGCGGCCCGGATGGGGGTGTCGGTTGCCCGGGTGTCCCAGATCGAGCGTGGCGATGTGTCCACTCAGGATGTGCTGAGCCGTTACGTGGAGGCCCTGGGCGGCACGTTGAAGCTGATCGCTGATTTCGGCGACGAGCAGCTCAAGATCGCCTTATCCGGCGGCGACGGCTGCCGGAGCCGTCAATGCCGGCCGGTGTGCGGCGGGTCCGGGCCGCCGGGTACTGGTTCCAGGTTCCGCCTGCGTGGGCGACCTGCCGCGTTGTGGTGGTCTGGTGGAACCCGCGCTGCTGACCGGCGTGGGAGCCCAGACGCCGGTCCCGTCGGTGCTGCGGCTGATCAGCAAGCTATGCGATGCGGGCGCTACCGGGATCATCTGCCCGCCATGCCCGGGGTACGGTCGGGTCATCGCCTTGCACCGGCCGGTTAGCGGGAGGTGGCTGTGCCGGAACTGCGTGGCCAGATCCCGCGCCCGGCCCTGCTCGCGGTGCGGCCGGGGTCGGCGAGCCCGCGGCCCGCGACGCCCAAGGGGCACCGCTGTGCTCGAACTGCCTGGTCAGCGACCCGGCCAACCTCGAGGTATGCGTGAACTGCGGACGCCTCCGCGTGGTGAGCACCCGCAGCCCGCACGGGCCGCTGTGTCCCGGCTGCCCGCGCTACCGGTGCTGACCTGCTCGATCTGCGGGCAGGACCGGCCCTGCGGGACCTCCCGGCTGACCGGGCTGCCGTGGTGCCCGCCCTGCCAGGACCGCTTCGCGCGATGCGTGAGCTGCGGCCAGGTCAAGCCGATCGGCTCGGGCACGCTGGCCGAGCCGCACTGCCGTGGCTGCACCGTCCCGGCCTTCCCCGGCTACCCGGTCTGCGCTACCGCCCCCAGGCCGGGCCAGTGCGCCAGGTGCCGCCTGGAGCTGCGGCTGCGGGAACTGCTGACCAGCCCGGACGACGGCATCCACCCCTCGCTGCACCCGTTGAAGGACGCGCTGGCCGCCACCGACCCGCCCGGGACCGCACTGCGCTGGCTCGCCAAAAAGCCCGTCGCCACGGCGCTGACCGGCATAGCCGCGGGCCGCCCCCAGCTTGCCCACGCCGAACTGGACCATCTGGAACAGACCCCCATCCTCGCGCACCTGCGCAGCGTGCTGGTCGTCACCGAGACGCTGCCGCCACGCGATGAGCAGCTGGCCCGCCTGGAATGCTTCATCAGCGGCGTCATCGCCACCCGCACCGACCCGGACCAGCGGCAGATCCTGCGCCGCTACGCCGTCTGGCACCTGCTGCGCCGGCTACGGCGCCGTAACAATGGCCAGCCCGCCACCATCCAGCAGTACGGCGTGGTGCACCAGCAGGTCCGCGCCGCCGTCGCCCTGCTGGACTGGCTCACCGCCCAGCACCTGACCCTGGCCAGCTGCGGGCAAGCCGACCTCGACCGGGTGGCTGACCGGCGGTGAAGCCTCCCACCGCTACCATGCGGGGCATTTCGTCCGCTGGGCCACCCGGCAGCGCCTGGTCGCGTTGTCCTTCCCCGCCATCAAATGGCATGGCCCGGCGCGAGCACTGGATGACCAGGCCCGATGGGACACCGCCCGCCGTTTGCTGCACGATGGCACCCTGAACCCGCGAGACCGGCTCGCCGGGCTGCTCGTCCTGCTCTACGCCCAGCCCGTCGCCCGGATCAGCAGACTTACCACCAGCCACGTCACCATCGACGGCCCCGCCGTGAAGATCCGCCTCGGACCAGCACCTATCGCCCTGCCCGGCCCGGTCGCTGATCTCACCCGCCAGTTGCTGGACGGCAAGCGCGGGCACGCGACCACCGGCGCGGGCCAGCCCTCACCCTGGCTGTTCCCCGGAGGCCAGCCCGGCCGCCCGATCAGCGCCAGTCACCTCGGCCAGCGCCTCAAAGACCTCGGCATCCAGCCCGGACAGGCACGCTCCACCGCGCTGTTTCAGCTCGCCGCCGAACTGCCCGCCGCCCTGCTGGCCCGCATGCTCGGCATCCACATCGACGTCGCCGTCGCCTGGCAGCACGCCTCCGCCGGCGACTGGACCAGGTATGCCGCGGACGTCAGCCGCCGGCTGCAGCACCAACCGGCTGCCGGCAGCGTTATTGCGAGGTAGGTAGGCGCGGGCCTCTGGCCCAGGCATCCGGACGTATCAGATAGGTGTTCCGTGCCCGGAACCGCTCGTCGAACAGCGAGGTTGCGGGGACCGGCCTGCGGGCCAGGTCGAGCAGGCCCTGGTCGGTGAGTTCCCGGAGTCCTTTGTTCCTGGTCTCATCGCTGAGATCGTAGCGGTCGCGACCTATCCGGGGAGAGATCCAGATCTGGCCGTCCCGCCCTCGCTGTTCGTAGAGGCAAGCCAGGTACATCGCGACGGCGGCGCCGGAAAGTTCCGTCACCCACCCTCCGGTCCAGAAGCGGGCGTCGAGCTGCACGTAGAAGTGCTGTTCCCGCTCGCTCTGAGAGCGCTTGGAGGCCCGCGTGACCAGCGGGCCCGCAGGCCGGTAAGGCTCGCCGCTGCCGGCGTCGTCGAGCAGGTGCACGTGGGTCACATCGCCCGGGCGGCGGTCCAGCGCAACGAAGCCTTCCTTTGCGAGCCAGCGCAGCGCCTCCTGCACGCGCCGCGCGCCGGCGCCGTCGGGATGCGGCAGTCCGATGAGCGCGGCGAAATGCCTGGCCGGGTAGCTGAAGACCGGCCGCTCGAGAGTGCGGTTACGGGCTAGCCAGAGCAGCGAAAGGTAGACCTTCAGCCGGGTGGCGCCGGCGCGGCCGCCGTCGCCTCGCAGGATCCGCGCCATGGGCGGGGACGGCTCTGAGCTGTCCTGCCGGGCAATGAAGCGCCAGCGGACTGCGGCAGTGTCTGTGCCTGCCCAGGCCCTGGCCGCGTCGGCGGCCTCATGCTGGTAGGACGACGGCTCCGCGCCGCCTAGGGTGCCGAGCAGGTCGTCAAAACCGAGAACTTCATCGCCTCTACTCATAGTGAATATCGTCCCTGTGTGTATAAGCGTAGATGCTACACCGCTGTAAAGGTAGTAGCAAGCTGGCTATAGCATCATCTGGACGCCGTAAACGTGGTACTCATCTAGGTAAAACTCTACTACTATCCTTGCGTACGCGACGCTTGCTGTGGTACCGTTTTTCCGCAGCCAGGGGACGCCCTGGAAGTGAACGCGGGCCGCGGGCCCCACTCAAAGGGATCGCACATCCCTGGGGTGTCCGGCGCCAACCCGGCGCACTGTCAGCGCCTGGCGCAGTCACGCTGCCGAGAGCCTCCGGGAACCCCCGGAGGCTCTCGCCATACCGAAGTCAGCCCGCTGCGTGCAACGCTCCATCCATCCCGCAGTCACCGACCGGGCATCAGTACGACGATAGGACCGGCATTCAGGCAGTTCGAATACCTGAGCCTACCTCGACGACCTGCTGCGCACCCGGGAACGGCTGGCCGCCGCCATCGACGGCGTCGATGACTGGGCACGCGCCGACGCCACCCCCGCCCAGGAGGAGATCACCCGGATCCGGCGGCTCATCAGCCAGGTCAAAGGCGATATCGCCCAGCTCCCCGACGCCGAACGTGCCCAGGTCCAGGACGCGGTCACCGTGATCCGCAAGCACCGCGCCGTCTCGCTCGGCATGCCCTCGGTCCGTGCCGTTCTGCCCGCGCCAGCACACCAGGCGACAGCATGACCGGCAAGCCCGGCGAACCCCAGGCACCGGCTCCGCGTGCCGCAGCGATGGCCAAGGGACGGCAAGCCGACTCCGCCCGCCGCCGGCAGCGCGTCATCGCCGCGCTCGACAGGGCAGCCGGCGACGGCACAGAGATCAGCGTGTTCGCCCTCGCTCGTGCCGCCGCCGTCGACCGCACCTTCCTCTACCGGCACCGCGACCTGCTCGCGAAGATCCACGCCCTCGAAGCCGCCCCGCCGCCCGCCGGACAAGGATCCGGCCCGGCCGTCATCCGCGCGTCGCTGCAAGCTGACCTGCTCGCCGCCCACGAGCGTGCCATCCGGCTTCAGACCCGCATCCAGCAGCTCGAGAAGCGCCTCTCCGAGGCACTCGGCGAGCAGGCCTGGCGGGAATCCGGGCTCGGCGCACCTCCCGACATCAACGCGCTCACCCAGCAGGTCACCCATCTCGAACAGCAGGCCATCGACCTGCGGGTCCAGCTCGAAGAACGCGACGAGGAACTCACCGCCGCCCGCGCCGCCAACCGCGAGCTCATGGCCCAGCTCAACGCCGCCGTGCACCATCGGTGACACGCCAGCCCTCGTCGTCGTGGACGGTAAGCGGGGGCCGTGCCAGCTGGCGGGCAACCGGCTAGGCACCTGCCCTGGTCAGTTGCGAACGGAATCTCGGTACCGTCGGTGAAGCCCACGCACTCGACAGCTCGCTTCGTTACTCTCGGTACTGCCTTTGCTTGACCGACTCAGCGGCCAGGTAGCTGTTAAGGGCTTGGTCCGGAATGCGGAAGGACCGGCCGATCCGGATGGCCTCGAGTTCACCAGAGTGGACGAGCCGGTAGACGGTCATTTTCGATACGCGCATAATCAGCGCGACCTCAGCGACGGTGAGATACCGGATGTCAGCGTCGCCAGCCAGGCGACCGACGAGAACGGTGCGCATTTCGTCGATGCGGGCCTGGACATCGGCAAGCGTGCGCTCGAATGCTTCGGCTTGGCGAGCGCGCAGATCAGCGAGCCCTCTGTCGATGTATGCCGCTGCCCCCAGTTCTTCCAGGACAGCGTCGTAGCTGGCCCGCAGGGTTTCGGTATAAGGCTCGGTCATCGGGCTGCCCCCTCTCGTCTTAGGCTGTCGCTGGCCTCGCGATCCCACCAGGCGCGAAGGTTCTCGCGGGCGTGACGCAGGTGGGACCGCACGGTGATGGGCTTCATCCCGAGGATCTCTGCGATCTCCTTGTCGCGGTATCCGTCGTAGTGCAACGCGAAAACAGCCTGCTGCTGGCTGGGCAGTTCCCGGCACGCGCGCAATATGGCGTGCCGTTCCTCAAAGC
Source organism: Streptosporangiaceae bacterium (assembly GCA_019245115.1). Taxonomy (GTDB): domain Bacteria; phylum Actinomycetota; class Actinomycetes; order Streptosporangiales; family Streptosporangiaceae; genus JAFARZ01. Next base: position 19,279 of record JAFARZ010000358.1, read on the forward strand.
CCGGCAGCGCGGACACGACCTGAGATGCCTGATGGCTATCTGCGGAAGTGGGTACGGGCTCTTCGACCGGGCGCTTGATCGCCAGATGGTAGGCGGTCGTGCGCAAGTAGGCCGCAGGATCAGAGATAGCTGTCCAGCGGCGCAGTACCTGCACGAATGCTTCCTGGGTAACATCTTGAGCTGCATGCAGGGAAAGGCCGAGCATCGCGCAGTAGCGCAGCATGCGGGGTAGCTGACAGGCGTAGAAAGCCCCGAACTCGCCTCTGCCCTCCGGCTCTGCCATACCCGCCTCGGCCGTCATAACCCTAGCGTGCGTGCCGCGCCGCATACCGGCTGGCTGCGCACGACCAGTATCTTGCCGCCACCGGGTCTTTCCTCCAAGGCAATGCTCCCCTCAGGTACCGCCTGCACGACAGCGACCAGAGTCGCGCGCCTCGAACGCTCTATGAGGATCACGCAAGCCGTCCTGGCCAGCTCGGTCAAGCACGCCGGGACCATCCGGCACAACACGATCACGGTAAGCCACGCGCCCAGCGCTGGGTCCACGGGAACGCCTCCGCAACAACATCGCAGCCCGCCGGAGACCGGCCTGACTCCTATAGGAGTTCTGAGCGCTTCCTGATGTGCAAGCCAGGCCCGCACAGATGAGAATGCAGACCATTCGCGCAGCAGGCGCAGACATGCCTTCGGGCCGGATACGCGTCCGGCGGCAGTCCAATACGGCCCAGGGATGCGAAGGGCAACACGAGACGCCACACCACACCTGTGGTGCAATTAGCCGATATGAATAAGCCTCTGACCTAGCGAAACCAAACAGATGTCCCGTTTACGCCGTTATGCGACCCAAGAGAACAGCCCGTACCCGTAAGCGACCTTGAACAGAGCCGCGTCGCGGAATGCCGCCAGCCAGCCCTTGCGGCCGCGCCCCGGATCCGGTCGACCTGTTCATCGGCATAGTCGAACAGGCCCTGCAGCTCCTCGATGGTGAACGCGCGCCGCGCCGGATCACCCTCGGCGTCCTGGGCGTGCACGGCGATGTTCCACTCGTGGCACACCTGGACCGGATGCGACCCGAACCGCTGCTCGCACTCACCCGGCCACCCGTAAGCTGGATCGGTCACGTAGTCGCAGAACGCGGCCACCGACCCGGCGTAATTCCGGATCGTCGACCGGCGCAGGTGCCGCACCGCCCGCAGGTCGCCGAGCCACTCATCGACCATCTGCGGCTGCCACTGCCACGGCAGCGCATCCGCATGCGCGGCGAACGCGCGTACCACGCTGGTGCGTTTCTCGATCGTGGCGAACGCCAGGTTCCGTGCCAGCTGCCGGGCTTGCCAGCCGTCCAGCATCGCGGTGAATACCTGCTCGCCCGGCCGTAGCAACGGCACTCCCTCGGCCAGCTGAAGCCGTGCCGTCCCAGAAGCCGCGCTCTCGCGCCCCAAATCCGGTCCCCTCGTCCCGTTACATCTGACGAAGGAATCTTTCACCAGGTGAAAGACGCACTGCAAGCACCCGGCCAGCCGTGTCGCCAGGGCATCCCGCACCCTGGCATGCCTTGGCCAGGGGCGCCCGCCAGGCGCCCCTGCGACGAAAGGGTTCGGCGCAAGGAGTGTGCAAACAGTGCCGGATTCCCATCCGATGAAACCCGCCACACAAGCAGCAAGCAGCAAGCAGCAAGGTATGCGATCAGGGGGGCCTGATCGCATTTGTGGGGCTGACGGGGGATGACCGGTGCGGCCGCTCGGAATACTGTGGTTGATGGAGTAAGGGGGCAGCAACTATGGACGACCAGCAGAACTGCCGGTACCAGTCAAGCCATCCGGTTCCGTCTGCCTCGAACGGTGCCGCTCGCCGTCACCGTATTCAAGGCGGCCGCCCGCGTCACGTGAAGATCCGCTTCACCGACGCCGAGTACAACGCGATCGCAGCGCGCGCCACCGAGGCCAGGGTCAGCATCCCCCGCCTCCTGGTCGACAGCGCCCTACTCCGTCGGCATCGCAATGCCGTCATCTCTTCAGCGCTGACCGCTGAACTGGCCGCCCTCCGCCGTCTGGTCGCCAATCTGGCCAACAACATCAACCAGATCGCCCGCAAGCTGAACTCCGGCGGCGCACCCGACGCCAGCATCCCGGCAGCCGCCGAAGCCGTCCAGCGTGCCCTGCGCCGCCTCGACGCCGCACTCGCCTACTTGAACACCAATCCGGCCGACTCGGCACCGCCTCCCGCCATTCCGGACCCGGATCGTCCACCCACAGGGCCGGGCATCCCCGGAACGCCCCGGACCACCTCACCACCGCACCGGAACATCCACGGAGCACCGGGATGATCGCCGAGGTCTCCAGCGGCAACTCCATGCCGGACCTGGTCAGCTACCTGTTCGGCCCCGGCAAGCACAACGAGCACATCAACCAGCACCTAGTCGCCGGCTACGCCGACGCCGTCTTCACCGCCAACGACAAACTATGGAAAAGCGAACCAGGCACCCAGCGCCACGTCCACGCAGAAGCACGCGAGCTGGGCTGGCAGGTCGAGTTCCCCCGCTCCCGCTGGCAGGCCGACGTCCCGCGCGGCTATGTCTGGCACTGCTCCCTGTCCATCAAAGCAGCCGAAGGGCAGCTTACCGACGCCCAGTGGACCCAGGCCGCCCACCACGTCATTGACGCCCTCGGCTTCTCCGGCACGGATGGCAAATCCCCGTGCCGGTGGATCGCCGTCCGCCACGGCCCCTCCAAAGACGGCAACGACCACATCCACCTCGCGGTCAACCTGGTCCGCGAGGACGGCACCAAGGCCAGCACCTGGAACGACTACCGCAAAGCCGGAAAGGCGTGCGCCCAGCTGGAGGAACGCTTCGGACTGGAGCCGGTCGCAGGCCGGATCACCGGGCGGAGCGTTCCGGAACCATCCCGGGCCGACCGGGAGATCTCCGCCGCCCGCGGAGACCCCGAACCGCTCCGGATCAGCCTGGAACGCACCGTCCGTGCTTGTGCCGCCGCGGCCCGCAGCGAAGCCCAGTTCGTCGCACTGGCCCGGACCCACGGCCTGCTCATCCGCCCCCGCTACGCCGACACTGGCCCCACTAAAGTGACCGGTTACGCCGTCGCGGACAAGAACGGCCGCCACGCCTACAGCCGTCTCACCAAGACAACAGGCCCGATCTGGTTCGGCGGCGGCAAACTGGCTTCCGACCTGAGCTTGCCGAGCCTGCGCCGTCGCTGGGAAATCCCTGGCATCGACCCGCACGAAGCCCGCATCGAGACTCTGGCCGCCTGGTCGGCAGCGACCGCCCTGGACATTCCGCCCGGCACCTCGCCGAAGCCACCCGCGAACCATGCCCTCGCTATCGCAGAAAACGCCACTGCGGCCGTCACTGCGGACCTCCTCGCCGCAGCCGCCACAGGATTCGAACCCGGCAGCCCAGGCCCGCTGTCCCAGGCGGCCCGCCTGATGGCCCGCGCTGCCCAGCAGCACCCCGCCCCCGCGCTCCGGCCCGAGATTGCGGCCGTCATCGGCGACATGGCTAGCACGTTCTTGTCGGTCACCCGAGCGGGCAGCGCCCCCAGCCCGGCCGCCGCGCTGACCCTTGTTGAAGAAGTTTCCCGCCTGGTTGACGCCTGCGCCGCCAAAGCCACAGCCACCGCGATCGCGACCGACGAAGCCCGGCGAGCAAGCGTCCTAGTGCACACCACACTCAACACCCTGACCAAGGCCGCCAACCGCCAGGCCAGGACCACACTGTCTGTCACCACAGGGGAGAGCCAAAGGCAAGACGACGGGGGGACCACGATGCCCGAGCTAACCCACGAAGAGGAATTCCTCAGCCACCTGACCGCCGCCGGAATACTCAGCGCGAAGCTGCTCCGCGCCATGCTCGGCCAGCGCGCACCCGCCACCGCGGACATACAGGTATTCAAAGCCGCCAGATACACCGAGCAGACCTCGTTCGATGATCACCTCCGCCACGAACTTGGCGAGCAACGCTGGGCCAAGTACGCGGCCGACCCGGCCCGGATCGTGTGCGCCGCGCTGATCACCGACGGCGCCAAAGCCGGATACGACATGCGCGCCCTGCTCAGCAAGGTCACCGACCAGCGCCGCTGGGAAGACGACGACCGCTCCCCGGCTCAGTCCATCGCCCGCGTCCTGGCCCACCGGATCACCAAAGAACTAGACAAACCCACCTTCCGCCGCAGCCCTCTGCTCCATCTGCCCCGCCAGGCCCCCAATTTTGAACGAACGAACGGTGGTGCTTCCCCCAGCACCACCACGCCCACCGAGCCCGTCCCGGCCACGCCATGGGACGACCGGCTCCGCGACCTGCTCGGCGACCAGCGCTGGGGCCAATACGCCACCGATAACCGACGCCGTGACGTCGCCGAGCAGCTTACCTGGGCAGCCGCCGCAGGACATGAGGTCGACGCCCTGCTCACCAAGGCCGTCACGAGCCGCGACTGGGAAGACGACCCCATATCGCCGTCCCGGCGGGTCGGCGGCGTCCTGCACCACCGCATCCAGGCCGCAATCGCCAGCGGCGAATTCAAGGCCACCGGCACATGCGGCGAACTACCCCCCGATATCGCGCAGGTCGTCGCCAACGCCACCGCGCGCAACGGCAGCCAGGCGGCCGCGCATCACACAAGCTCGACGACCGAAGCGCCACCGCCAGCTCGTAACTCTCGGTCCAAGCGCGACCGTGAGCGCGGATAAACCCGGAGCAAACCAGCCGACAAGGAGGCATCTGATGACCAATCCGAATACCGAGTCCGGCCCGACCCCACTAGAGCTCCTGACCCGCCAGCAGGAGACCATCGAGGCGCTGACCGCCACGGTGGAGCGGCACCAGCGGCAGATAGAGGCTCTGTGGCGACGCATCCAGGACCTCGAAGGCCTCCCGCTCCCTGACCACGAACCACCAAGCTGATGAACGGCAACGGGGAAGCATGGGACCGGCCGGCTGATCAAGGCCAAGCAGCCGAGCTCGCCGCGCGGGTCTCGGCAACCGCGGACCGCGCTACCGCTGTGCTGGGGCGGGCCGGTACCACCGGCGCGTTTCTGTGCCCGCCCGCCGTCACCAGGGATCCCGAGCTCGTCCAGATCCACGCCGAGGCAGGCCGGTTCTTCCAGGCCTGCCTGACCGGCAGCTGGGTCCCCGACTACCTGGCCAGCCGCGGCCTGGATGCCGCGCTGCTGCCCACCTCGCCCTGGAAGATCGGATATGCACCCGCGACCTGGACCGCCCTCACCGACCACCTGCACAGACTCGGCCACAGCGACGCCGCCCTGCTATGCTCCGGCCTGGTCACCAACCGCAAGAACGGCCAGCTCCGAGACCGCTTCCACGACCGGCTCATGATCCCGCTACGCGCCGAAGACGGCATCGTCGTCGCCTTCATCGGCCGCCGCCCCGGCGCAGGCGACGACCACGGCCCCAAGTACCTGAACTCACCCGACACCGAGCTGTTCACGAAAGGCCACGTCCTGGCCGGCCTCGCCGAAGGCCGAAACGCCCTCAAGGCAGGTGCCCAGCCCGTCCTGGCCGAAGGCCCCCTCGACGCGATCGCTGTCAGTATCGCCGCCCCTGGCCAGTTCACTGGCATAACGCCCTGCGGCACCGCACTGACCGGCCACCAGGCCGCCGCGCTCGCCCGCGCGGTCGAGCTTCGCGAACGAGGAATGCGTGTAGCCATGGACGCAGACGCAGCAGGCCGCAAGGCAGCGGTACGCGCCCATGCCACCTTGTCGCCGCTCGTCAGCGGCGTCATCGCTGTAACGTTCCCCGACAATGCCGACCCGTCCAGCATCCTCGAGAACGACGGTCGGCAAGCCCTCGCCGACGTGCTCATCAAGAGCACTCGCCCGCTTGCCGACCTCGTCGTCGATGCCCGCATCGAGGACTGGGCCTACGGCCGCGAGCTCAAGTTCGCCGAACTGCAGATAGGCGCCCTCAGAGCCGCAGCCCAGGCAATCGCAACCATGCCCGCCGACGAAGTCGGCCCCCAAGCCGCACGCCTAAGTGCGACGTTCGCCCACAGCTACGGCTGGAAGCCCGAAGAAGTCACCCGCGAGGTCATCGACGCCATAGAACGCCACTACCAAGGCGGCCCCCTGGCCCGTCCTGTGTCCGGTCATAGTTACCACCCGGCCGACTCGCCATGGGCCGTCGTCCTACGCGCAACCGCACCTCCCCACCCGCGGCTGGCCGCAGCCGACCTAGGCCAAGCTACCCCCGCCCAGATCGTCCGCCACACTCAGCTCCAGCAGACGCGACAACAGAAAGAGCGTGCGTAGTGAGTAGAGCTGTTCGGATCTGCCGGTACAGGGCATGGACGACGTCGGCCCTGCCTCACACATACCAGCGTTGATCTGTGGGAACATTCGTTCGTGCCTGATACGCCGACGAGTCATACGTGCCCGTCCTTCAGTGCGGTGGGTCTGTTCGCAGGCATTGGTGGGCTTGAACTCGGATTCAGCCATGCAGGGGCTTCGACGATGCTGCTCTGCGAGGTCTGGCCGCCCGCGCAGGCCGTGCTGCGTGAGCGCTTTCCCGGGGTGACGGTGCATGGTGACATCCAGGAGCTAGACGAGCTTCCACCCGCCGATGTCGTCTCTGCAGGCTTCCCGTGCACGGACTTGTCTCAGGCAGGCCGTACTGCAGGCATCCATGGTCAGGCGTCGGGCCTGGTCAAGCACTTGTTCCGGCTGCTGAGCGAGGCGCAGCCACGTTGGGTCGTCATCGAGAACGTCCGCAACATGCTCGTACTGGATCGTGGCAAAGCCATGGATTACCTCGTGCATAACCTGGAGGAGTTGGGCTTCCGGTGGGCGTACCGGCTCGTCGACTCACGTTTCACCGGCGTGCCGCAACGTCGGCAAAGAGTACTGATGGTGGCGTCCCGGGATGAGGATCCGCGGGATGTCTTGTTCGCGGATGATGCGGGGGAACCGGACGATAGCTGGTTCCGTGACGATGCGTATGGCTTCTACTGGACCGAAGGGCTGGGTGGCCTCGGCTGGGCCAGGGATGCCGTGCCCACACTCAAGGGCGGATCAACAATCGGGATCCCGTCAGCGCCCGCGATCTGGATCCGCGGCGAACAACCGGGTGAGGCGATGGTCACGCCCAGCATCGCAGATGCCGAGCGCCTTCAGGGCTTTCCCGTGGACTGGACCTCGCCTGCGCTAGCTCACGGGCGCCCTGGCGTCCGCTGGAAGCTAGCAGGGAACGCGGTGACCGTGGGCGTGGCTGCCTGGCTTGGCGGACGCCTGGCCGTACCGGGCAAGCAGCAACTTGCCCAGGGTGTGCGTCTGAGCAGCGGAGATCGGTGGCCTGTTGCGGCCTGGGGGCAGCAGGGTCAGCGGTGGCTAGCCCCTGTTTCCATGTGGCCGCAACGTCAGCCCTATCAGCACTTGCTGGACGTAGTGGACCGCGATGGGCTGACTCCGCTGAGCCGCCGGGCTGCTGAAGGGTTTTACGGCAGGATGGAACGAAGCACCCTGCGCTTTGATGAGGGATTTAAGCTAGCGATGAAGAAGCATGTCGAGGTCATGCGCTTGGCGGCATAGCGATGTCAGATGAGCCTCGTCCTGTCGCTTCCAGCCCGGAGGCCCTGGCGCGCATGGTCCGGCAGCGGCGCCGGGACACCGCCCCTGAGATGGCGATCCGCCGTCTCCTGCATGGCTGGGGTTTGCGTTATCGCGTTGATGCGGCTCTGCCGGACATGCGGCGTCGGGCGGATTTGCTGTTCCCGTCGGCGAAGGTCGCCGTGTTCGTCGACGGATGTTTCTGGCACGGCTGCCCGGTCCACGGGACGCAGCCGAAGAGCAACGCTGGCTGGTGGGCTGAGAAGCTGGCGGGCAATATCCAGCGGGATCGCGACACTGATCTGCGGCTCGGCTCGTCTGGGTGGCGGGTGGTGCGCGTGTGGGAGCACGAAGCGGCCCCTGAGGCTGCGAGGCGGATCGCGGATGTTGTTCGTGGCAACGCTATGCGCGCCGGGCGTTGACCGGTACCCTCGTCAACCGTGCCCTCCGTACCCGAGGTACTTTTCAGCTTCGAAAGCTTGCTGCGCAGCGTAGACCACACGGCGACGAGCACTACCAAGTACCGCGACTTCGAAAGGTTCCTCGCTGGGTTGCTCGGGATCGCCCCCGAGATCATTTATACGACGCATGTCGCCAAGCCCGGAAATTTCGATGTCCGGATGACACAGTCTGTGCGGGCCAGGAACGCCTGGCTAAGAGTGGCTCTGCTTCCGGAAGAGTCCCATCTGGGATTCGTGGTGGACCTGGCCAGGCGGATCGCGCAGGACCGGAGTCCAGGCACAGCGGTCTTGCTCGTGTGCGACGGGCCGGATGGCTGGCGGCCGCGCTGGGGGGTCGAACCCGCCCCCGGCGGTCCGTCATCGGTTCGGTCAGGACATCTCGCCCGCCTTCAGGGTCTGGTGCCCGAGTTCAGATTGGAAACTTATCCGTACACCCCGGCCGAGCCGGAACCACAGCCCAGCGGCGGCCAGCCTGTCGCTGAGGAGGAAAAGGGCGGCCCGACACGCCGCCCCCGTATACCGATCACCACGATCCCCCTGATCCTAGATCCTAGGATCAGGCGGATGCTACGGAACGCGGTCGCATCCAGCAAGGCAATCATGCTGGTCGGACCGCCGGGTACTGGCAAGTCGACGCTGGTCGAGGAGATGGTCTCGGAAACAGCTGAGAACCCCGAGGCATACGGTCTCAGCTACGCGCATGACCTGTCAGTTGTGACTCCTGATGAGAGCTGGACTGCGCGTGAGCTGGTTGGCGGGGTTAGTGTTAACTTTGAGGGACAGCTTGAGTTCGCTCCAGGGCATGTCCTGCAGGCCATAGCCGCCGATCAGTGGCTGCTGCTGGATGAGGCAAACCGGGCGGATCTGGACAAGATCTTCGGCGGGATATTGACCTGGCTGGCTGGGCAGGAGGTGACGATTGGGCGGGAAAGCCCCGGCTCCTCGACCGAGATCATCCTCACATGGTCCAAGCAGGCCAGATCGGGTGTCCAGGAGCTCAATCCGGGCGATGGCCGACCGGCCGCTACGGTCTATAGCGCGGGCCAGGAGTGGCGCCTGCTCGGCACATATAACTCACTGGACGCACACCGGGTGTTCCGTCTGGGGCTAGCACTGGGCCGCCGGTTCGCCCAGATCCCTGTACCCCCGCCGTCGGCTGAGCTGTTCCGCGAGATAGCCCAGGAACGCATGAAAGATCAGCTGCCCGGGGACGTCGGGCAGCAGGTCGCGGACACTATCGCCCGGATCTACCAGATTCATGCCGACAGCGGAGCGGTTGCCCTTGGGCCAGCGCTGTTCTTCAGCATCCCCGCGTATGTCCAGGCTGGCTTGAATTCCGGCGCACCCGGCGACGTAGATGAGCTAATTGCCGAAGCATATCTGAGCGCTTTCGGCACCTGGCTTGTCCGGCTCGAAGAGGAAACGCTCACCGAGTTCGGCGGCCCAATCAGCCAGCCAGGTGCGCTGGGTAGTCAGTGGGACTGGGTCCGCGACCAGTTGCGGCACCTCGCCTGAACCATGGACCCGGCCGACGAGATTCCATGGGATGGCCTGGAAGAGGTACTGAGGGGGTGGAGCGGCCGAGGCCAGCTGTACACCGCCCTGGCAGGCATCGAAGACGACCGCGGCGAGCTGCGGTGGCACCAGCACGACATCGAAGGCCGAGCGCGGCGAATTCTGTTCGCCCAGCTCGCGCCGCTGCTCGAACGATGGCCGCGCAGCTCCGACGAGTGGCTGAACGCTCTGCCCGCGCAGAGCCTACGGCAACGACGCATCACCGATACCCCGCTCTCGGGCACCGACTGGATCGAAACACGTACCCTCGGATGGCCTCCGGAGCAATTCGTGGTGAAAGACCGGGGCCGGATAGCCGATCAGCTCATGTCTCGCACGCTACGCTGGTCGCTGGACCATCTCGCCGTCATCCGGCGCGATGCCATCCGGGTAGAGCGATCCCTCCGGAGTGTTGCGGAAACGCAGATGGTAGCGGCCCTATCCCTTCGCAATCAGCCGCCGCTAGACGCCACCGATGGCATCCGCCCTACATCCGCGGATGTCCGCGCTCTGAAGCGGTCAGGACAGCCATGGTCCCGGCTCGCGCCAGTGGCTGAACTACTTAAAGCCGCGCAGGCCGAGGATTTGATCACATTCGCTCGCCAGCATCTGCTGCCCGACGACGACATCAGGTGGAGACTGTTTCACCTAGCGGTCCTCGGAAAGCTGCTGAAGGTCCTTCGCGCACACGGAGCATCCATAACCAGCCTGCGGCCGCTATCAGGAGCGGTAAACCCAGGACCGGCCTACCGCATCGATCTCCACGGACAGCGCTGGGACCTCTGGTTCGAGGCTGCGGCAATATGGGATTTCTACGGAAAGGAATCCCCCTACCAAACCCTTGCACGCGCCTCCCTGGAATATCGCGCCACCTGCCTCGGAGCTGACATCCTGCTCATCATCCCAGGCGAAAAGGCGCACGCCTTCGAGTGCAAATTCGGCGAAGCCGGCTACATCGCCCGCGACGGATATCTCCAGGCCTGCACCTACGCGCACGAACTACTGCGCTATCACGCTCCCGAGGTAACCTCTCGCGTAGTCGGACCAGACCCCAAGATCGTAAGCTCCAGCGAGGCGGCCTGGAAAGACCTCGCTGTCGGCATCATCGGTCCGCGGCATATGGATTCCCTGGAATTCTGACCGGCAGGTCTACATTCACGTTTGCCTCCACATAGGCGGCAGGTTATTCCCTGCGTGCATCCGTCAGAAAAACCCGGATGGACGTAGGTTCACCCTGCCCTATGAGTTACTCACTGCCATAGGAGGATTTCGAACGCGTTAGTGTTAGTAACGAGCCGGTCACCTGTGCCTTAGCATGAGACCGCTCGACGCCCAGCAACAGGGGATATGCGCTCAGCGTCCGCGGTCGTCGCGGCGCCACTGCGATCTCGGCCATGCCGTTTCCGTGTCAGGCGGCTGCTGTGGCCATCGCGACTGGTAGGGCCGTGGCGCGAGCTGCGGCCGTCCGGTTTCCGCCGACATAGCGGGCTGGGGCTGGGCTGGAAGTACAGGGCGGTGTGGCGTGGTACTGACGTGAGGCAGTGTGACGATGCCGGGGTGGCATTCGACGGGTTGCAGGCTGGTCCCGGCGGGTCGGGCTGCTAGGAGCAGGGCGTTGTCGGGGAGGTTCTGCAGCACGGTCGGCTCGACGGAGTATTCGTAGACCCGCTGGGTGCTGGTGGCATCCGACCAGTTCTGCCCGTCGGATTCGGACTGCTCAGTGCTATAGCTGTAGTTCTGCCCGTATTCGCGGGACCTGGTGTGGCTGCCTGACGCGCTGCGGCTGGACATGGGGTCCTCGGCCCATCCGCGTGTGCTGGACAAGCCGTGTGACTGGCTGTTTCCCCATGTCTGGGTGGTGCCGTGGGTGGTGGTGTGCTCCCCGCCCATTGTGGCGGTCCAGCCGGAGAGCACGAACGTGTGGTGGCGGCCGATGAAGGCGGCGGCTTGTTCTGCTTCCTGGTGGTTGCCCAGCCGCATGAACGCGGTTGCCCCGCCGCCGATCATCGCGGTGGCGTCGTCGCGCAGATGCCGGAACAGCAGGGTCAGGGGGACGCCGCGTCCCTCGCATGCGTCGGCGAGGCGTTCGAGGTGGTGGCGGGTGATCTCGTCAGCGGCGGCGATGACGACCGCGGGCACATGCCGGGTGCTGATGGTGACCTGCACGGTGAGCCACTGGATGACCAGCGCGGCGATCAGCTCGGCGCGGACGCTGCGCGCGGCGGGCTCGGCGGCCATGATGGTGCACCACGATGGCGGCGGCGCGGCGGGCGGGCCAGTACCGGTGTAGTCGGCCAGGCCGGACAGGAACGCATCGAGGCGGACTAGGTTCGCGCCGATGTGGGTCTTGTAGTCCTCGCCGAACAACGGTCCGCGGATGAGGCCGGCTTCGTCTGTGGTGAGCAGCCCGGCCGGGTAGTTGCGGCCGAGCGCGGCTTGCACGGCGGCGGCGAGGCGCGCTGGTGTGAGGCCGTGCCCGGCGAGTGCGGAGGTGAGCTGTTCCAGCACGCGCACGTCGACGGCGCGGTCGGTGCGGGCGTGGCCGGGTGGCCCGGCGTGGATGGCTTCGGCGAGCGCGTCGGCGAGCTGGCGTGCGGATAGGCCGGACAGCACCCCGCACCGGTCCAGATCGCGGGGCAGCGCGTACTCAGCGACCTGCACGCCTGCGTCGCGGGTGAGGGCTGACAGGTTCCCAGCTGCGTACTGGCCGGACAGGTCGGCGACCAGCAGCGGCTGGGCGGCCATGATCGAGGCGCCGTGGACGGCCAGCAGCGATCGCCACCCGGTCAGGGTGCCGCCGAATATATCGGTGCGCCGTGCCGGTGATTGCGCGCTGCCCCATTCGGGGACATGCTCCAGGCGCGACAGCTCGGTCAGCTCATGGGCGCCGGCGCGGTCCTCCCAGTCCTGCCGAGCCTGCTGATACACCAGCGCAGGATCAGTGGCGGCGGCCTGGGACCGCTGATGCCACCGCCACACGGTCCAGCCCAGGCCGGGTCCGCACAGCACCAGCGCGGCGAGCAAGGTGCCCATGGTGTGCACGCCCGGGTTGATCGCCTTCGCGCATCCGGCCAGCATGGCTAGGAGCACGGCAAGCATCAGGCTGGGCCGCGCCGCCCACAGACGGGCCCGCTGGTAAGAACGCTCAGCAGTGGCTGCGCGCGCGACGGCTTGCTGGCGGATCGTGCCGAGATCGGGCGGCGGCTCGGAATATGGGGTGATCAGGGAACGGCGGTCCCGAAACGTCCAGCCCAGCCGTGCCCCCGGCGTGAATAGCAGGCGCTGTCGGCCAGATGGTGGCCCGCCCCCGGCATGCATGGTCACGACGTTTAAGTCCCTCCAGTCGCGGTCTCCTCCCGTCGCCTCCACCCTCCGATGATGCCACCCGCATTCCGACCTGTCACTATATGCGATCATTCCCTTCCAAATCGTAATGAGTTGGGTTACCCTCGGGGCCACGGTCAACCACGCACATGCGCAGGCATTAGGGGTCGTGTTGAGTAGTCCGCAGCCGTGGCAAGTACTGTCCGCGCTGCCCGCATGGCACGTCACCGAGGTCTCGCGCCCCGAAGGCGGCCACGCTTCCGATGCAGGTGATCAGGGGGCAGAGGAGCGCGTTGCGGCGCTGGCATCCGCCTACGGGTGCGACGCGCCCATCACGGTCGCGTGGATCCGGGATCGCCCCGGCGGCCCGGTGCGGGTGCTGGCGGGCGGCCCGGCGCTGGCCGGCGGCTGCGACGGCGGGCAAGCGGTGCTCACCCTCCCATCCGGCGCACGCGGCATCCCGCTCGGCGACGGCGAGGCGGCGCGGACCCTGGCCGCGCTGCCATGCTGGACACGGATAGCGGGTGTAACCGATGTGCTGCTCGCCGAGGCACGTGAGCAGCAGCCAGGACAGCAGGCAGTCCCGCCGTCGCTGGAACGCGGGCTGCTGTCGGCATGGCTGGACGCATTTGCATGGTTGCTGCTCGCCGAGCCCGCCGACCCCGGCCTCGTAACCGAGATGGCAGCGGATGTAGCCAGGGCGCAGCTTGAGGCCGAGCAGTACCACAGCCCGCGTGCCGAGCTCGCCGCACGCCGCTCCGCCGCCCGCCACAACGAGCTCCGCGAAGCGGGCACATCCGGGCTGTGGCGGGTGCACCTACTCGCTGGGGCGGCCACCGCGGACGCCGCCGCCCGGGTTGCCCGGCTGGTAGCCGCCTCAGCGGACCTGCGCGGCCTGCCCTACGGACTGGCACCCCGTCCGGTCACCGGATCACTGCCCGATACGCTCATCGCCGCCAGCGGCAACCTGCCCACGTCTGGCCGTGCCGTGCCGCCCGTCACGCAGCCAGATGCTGGGGCTGACCGCTCATGGTGGGACACCCCGATGACCCCCGGACCGTGGGACGACCCCGCCTCGGCCGACAGCCGCAGGCAATGGCCGCAGTCGGCGCCAGGCCCGGCCCTCGCCGAGGCATCCCGGCGCGCCGAGGACGAACGAGACACCCTCACGCCGCAGTCGCCGTTCTACGCTTCTACCCGGCTGGTCGCCACGCTGGCCCGTGCACCAGCCCGGGAACTGCCCGGGCTGCGATTCACGCTACGACCACAGTTCGACGTCACTCCGGAAACCACGCCCACCTTCACCAGCGGCGACAGTTCCGGGGTGACGGCGGGCACGGTATTGGACGCCAATCGAATCCCGGCCGGCCCCATCACGCTGCCGCTCGCCTCACTGAATCGGCATGTCTTCGTCACCGGCGCAACCGGCGCCGGGAAATCTCAGACCATCCGGGGGCTGCTCGAACAAGCAGCACACACCGGTATCCCATGGCTGGTCGTCGAGCCAGCCAAGGCCGAATACCGGCTGATGGCCGCCAGGCTCCGCGATGCCCAAGTGATCCGCATCCGGCCCGGTGACCTCGATGTCTCGCCCGCCGGCCTGAACCCGCTCGAACCCGCACGCGGCCCCGGCGGCGACAGGTTCCCCCTCCAGGCACACGCCGACCTCGTCCGCGACCTGTTCCTGGCCGCGTTCCAGGCCGACGAGCCCTTCCCCCAGGTCCTGGCCGCTGCCCTCACCCGGTGCTACGAGCAGGCCGGATGGGACATGGTCACCGGTGCCCCTACCGAGCCGGGTATGCGGCCCGCCTACCCCGGCCTGGAAGACCTGCAAGCGACCGCGCTGCAAGTCGTTGAAGACATCGGCTACGGCCGCGAAGTCGCCGACAACGTTCGCGGCTTCGTCCAGGTCCGCATCCACAGCCTCCGCCTAGGCACCTCCGGCCGGTTTCTCGACGGCGGCCACCCGCTGGACTTCGGCGCACTGCTGAATCGTAACGTCGTGTTCGAGATCGAAGACGCGGGCGACGACCACGACAAAGCCTTCCTCATGGGCGCCGTGCTGATCCGCCTCACCGAGCACCTGCGGCTCCGGCACCGCGCCGAAGGACCCACCGCCCCCCGGCTCCGGCACCTGACCGTCATCGAAGAAGCCCACCGGCTGCTCCGCCAGCCACCCCCCGGCACCGGCAACGGCCCCGCTGCCCACGCCGTCGAGATGTTCGCCGACCTGCTCGCCGAAGTCCGCGCCTACGGCGAAGGACTGATCATTGCCGAGCAGATCCCCGCCAAGCTCATCCCCGACGCCATCAAGAACACCGCCGTCAAAGTGGTCCACCGGCTACCCGCTGCTGACGACAGGGAAACCGTCGGCGCCACGATGAACCTGACCGAATCGCAGTCACAATACTTGGTCACTCTCGTTCCCGGGGAGGCCGCAGTGTTCGCCGACGGGATGGATTACCCCATCCTCGCCCGCATGCCCGACGGCACCGTCCGCGAAATTACCACAACGGCGAACGCGGAATCTCCAGCCGCACTGGTAGGCCGGCGAAGCGTGACGTGCGGTCCTGACTGCCTGGCAATGCCGTGCACCCTGCGGCAGATGCGAGCCGCGCAGAACACCGCCGAGCGCGATCCGCGGATCATCTTGTGGGCCGAGCTATCCGTCCTCGCCCACCTGACCGGCTGGACCATGCCCGTGCCCGGCCAGGTATTCGCCGCAGCCCTGGACAAGATGGACCAGCGGCTGCGGGACTGCGCGCTCTCCCACACAGTCGACGCAGCTATTGCCGCCCGTGCACCAGCGATAACGACACGCGTTGACGGTCCGGCGCTCGCCATCCATATCGTCGACGCGATGCGTGCCCGGTTGGACAACGGACGCTGGCTGTGTGCCAGCGAAGAACCGCAATGGCTGGCACCTCCCTACCGCTGGGCCCCGCTGCTCGACCACCTGCGGGACTGGTGCGCGGATCATCCCGGCGGCGGGCCGCACCCCAGCACCCGCGACTGGGAAGCCGCAACCGGCCGGGTTATCCCCAGCGACACCAGCGCCGCCCAGCTCGACGCTGTGCAAGCATGGCACGACGCCAGCCAGCGCGACAGCAAGCAGGTGCACGCTGCCCTGTTCGGCACTCGACCGGTGAGCGCCATCGAGCAAGCGATCGGCGCCCGCGCCGACCATCCGGACTGGACCCGGCGGCTGGCCGACGCCTTTACCGCCTTCCTTGACTGCCGCTGGCCCATCGACCTGCTCCGCGCCGCTACCTGATCATGGGTATGGACAAGCCGGGCGAGCCACGCGACGCCACTGACAAAGGCAGGCCTGCCGAGAATGCCGCCGCACGCCAAGCAGCCGAAGGTAGCACCCGCACCGTCGAGCGAGCCGAACCGCGCAGCCGCCATCAATACGCCGCCAACATGCGCGCCGAAGACGCTACGCACGACGGCGGCCGTCAGCCTGACGGGGCACGAAACCGGGACAACGGCAAAGATGGTGGAGCCGCTCTCCATCCATCCAAGGATGACAAGCATGCACGTGAGCAGCGAAATTCGCCCGACCGCGAACATCCCAGCCGTGGCACCTCCTCCGACCGCCGTCCGGATCAGGCAGCGATCAAAGATCAGCCGGTTGGCGACAGCCGCGCCAGGACACCAGAACTCGCCGAACCGCGGAGCCGCCACGAGTACGCGCGCGCCGCACGTGCAGAAGGCGCGCGTGGTGACGCCGGAGAGAGCGGGGACGCAGGACGCGCAGGACAGCCCTACGCCAGCCCGGAGGAACACAAGGGCCAGCCGGAAAGCGCGAGCGACCAGCGGCCCGCACAGCAGGACCGCCAACGAGCCCAAGACCTTTACCAGGACTGGCTGAAAGAGCAATCAGCGGGCCGGGAACGTGGCAGCAACATCGTGGGTGACAAACCCGATCGTTCGCCCGGCGATATCAGCGACCTTCCGCCCACTGGCGAGCAGCTCCTCACCATCGAGAAAGAAGACGCATCCAGGGCCGAGAAGTTCGGCCGCGAGCTCACCAAGGACTACGGAGACGTCATCGATACGGTGAGCAAGAATGTCACGAGTATCGAGCAGATCCTGGCACGGCCGCAACCGACGGGCCATCCCGAAATCGCGGTCCCGGCCGGGTCGCAGACAAGACTGGATACTCCGCAGCACGGCACACTGGATCCGAGCGCTATCGCCGAGATGGGTTTGGTCACGGGAATCGTGCTATTTCGGGCGGGCCAATGGGTCCGCCAGAAGATTACTCAGCGGAGAGGCGGATGACGATGGCAGTCACTGACGATCAGGTGGCAACGCTCCGTGCCCAGCTAGTCGGCAATACCGAAGAACACGTCCGGTTGCTCGGCAGGCTTGATCCAGTTGCCGCGCAGGCAGGCCTTCGCGCACTGATTTCCGCCGCGTTTTTCACAGCAGCTGAACGACGATTCGGCACCGGCAACAGCACGGCCGCAGATGTGATCGAGTTCGTGGGCAGCTTGCGGTCCCGCTTCGACTCGGCAGCTAGCGATATCGACCCGCGAATCGCCGAACGCCTCCTGCTGGCCGCTGTAAGCGACGAGCAGATAAGCGATCTGGACCCGAAGACCAGCTTCACTACGCAGCATTTGCTGCTTGCCGCGCTGGTCGCCGACGCTCAGCTTGATATGGCAGCCCTGGACGAGTTCCTCGGCCAGTCCCGCAAGCTCGCCGATCAGTGGCTTGCCTAGCCTGACGCTCCCGGCAGGAGTGCCATGACTGTCAACGACACCCACTTGTTCATGCTGCGCGCTCATCTCGGCGGCGAGGACGAGGCAGTGCGCCGCACCTATGCTCGGATCACCGATCCCATCGCGATGTGTGGCCTGGCCGAGCTGGTCTTCCAGGCGTTCCTCATAGCGGCGCGGCGCAAGTTCTCCCCGACCTGGAACCACGCCCAGGTCATTTCATTCGTCGCCCGGTTGCGGGCAGCGCTCTGCGAGCGGCCGGAGCTCCTCGACCCCATCACCGCCGAACTGGAACTCTGCCGCGCACTCGGCGAGGACGTGAACGCCTCACCAGACGTCGGTGCCACGGCGACCGCACGATTGATCCTCCTCGATGCCCTAATCGAGAGCCTGAACCTAGACGACGAAGCAATATGGGACCTGCTCCTGCAGGCGCGCAAAAATGCACTACGGCACTACGGAGAGAATGCCTGACGCCCGCCACCCAACGACGGTCCTCAAGCATCGAGGCTGGAATCCTCGCACCCCGGGCTCCTGGTCGCCATGGCCATCGGGGGCTTAGGCGCCGGGTTCAGCCGTCTCGGAACTCAGGAGGGAGATGCCCTGATGCCAGTTGTGACGATCCGATGGACGCCCTGCGGGGTTAGCCAGACGCCGTTCTCAGTCGGAGCTTCTGTATCAAGCGCATCACGCGAACACCGCGATGCGAGCAGAAAGTAAGGCCCCGTGTCTATGCTGTAGTCACCGAAACATTTGGAAGGTGCGGACTAGTGTGCGACGATGGCACGCGCCGCTCACCTGGCGGTGTGCTGTACCTGGTGCTCAGCGGCGCTCCCGCGCCGGAGGGGATACCCCGGCTGATCTCCCTATGCCAGGCAGCAGGCTGGCAGGTAGTAGCATTTTCGACTCCCGACGGCACGAGGTTCACCGACACCGCTGAGCTGGAGCGACTAACCGGGGAACCGGTCCGTTCCGAGTACAGGATGCCGGGGACCGGGAAACCGGCGCCGCCAGCCGACGCCATGCTCGCCTGTCCTCTCACGTTCAACAGCGTCAACAAGTTCGCCCACGGCCATGCCGACAACTTTGCGATCGGCCTGCTATGCGAGATGCTCGGCTATGGCGTCCCGGTCGTGATTGTCCCGCATTGCAAGCCCCAGCTGGCCAGTCATGTCGCGTTCACCGGTAGCCTCGCTGCACTGCGCGGAATGGGCGTCCGGGTGCTGTTCGACGCCGACGCTCCTTATGAGCGGCGGCTGCCACCATGGAGCGACGTCGTTGCCGCGCTCCCCGTCATGACCACCACCGGGTGATGCGATGAACCGTGAGACAGCAGGGCAGCAGATCGCGCGGGCCCGGCGACGGCGCGGCATATCGCAGGCCGTGCTCGCGGGACTCGTCGGCCGGTCGGAATCCTGGCTGTCCCAGGTAGAACGCGGTAAACGCAGCATCGACAGTCACAGTGTCCTGCTCGGGCTCGCGGAGGTGCTCGGGGTGGATGTCGAGGAGATCACCGGTGCCGGTAACGATCCTGACGACCGCCGCCATGCTTATCCTGCCGCCACGGAAATCGAGCAGGCAATGATGGGCTATGGTGCTCCCAGCCATCACGGAGGGCAGCGTGACGACCCCGTCATGGCCCACCTGCGCGCCAGCGCCCGATCTGCATACGAGGCGTACCAGGCAACCCGGTATGACGCCGCAGGCCGCATGGTGCCTGGCCTGATCCGGGATATCGAGGCGGCAACCCGGATAGCCGGTCCTGATGCCCCGGCGGTCTGCCAGGTGCGCGCTCTGGTATACGACACAGCCGCCGCGTTGCTCAACCGCGTGGGCGAGCCGTTCCTGGCGTGGGCAGCGGCCGACCGCGCCATGTCCGCCGCCAAATATTCCGGCGAGCCGCTGCTCGCCGCGTTCAGCGCCTGGCGGCTGTCCTTCGTCCTCACCAGCCGCAAACACCCTCAGCATGCGCTCGATTTGGCCATGTCCGCCGCCGATACGCTCGAGCAGACGATGCGGTCCCCGAGACCTGAGCAACTGAGCGTCTACGGTGCGCTACACCTGGCTGCGGCCAGCGCGGCAGCCGACCGCCACGATCGGGCGACGACCGCAGCGCTGCTGGCAAAAGCGCGCGGCATCGCTGATCGCACCGGGGAGACGAACCACCTGGGAACCGCGTTCGGCCATGTCAATGTCGCGATCCATTCGATCGCCGCGTCAATCAGGTTTGGCGATGCCCGGGCAGCAGCCGAGACCGGGGAATCCCTGGACACTACACCGTTGCCGGCCGGCCTGGTCGGCCGGCGGACGCAGGTCAACCTTGACCTCGCCCGCGCTTACGCCATGCGGCGGCAAGACGCTGCGGCGGTCAATTTGCTGCTCGCCGCCGAGCGTCCAGTCCGCAGCTTGTCCGGTACGACCAGCGGACACACGGTGTGCTAACCGAATTGCTGCGCAGAGAGCACCGGCCTTCCACACCGGAACTGCGCCCCCTCGCCCACCGCGCGGGCGTCATCTGACCCGCACGATAGTGCGGGTTCCGGGCCCGCAGCGGCGTACCAGTCATTTACCTTCACGCTGTTCCATGGCATGGCCGCCTGCGCTGTCTAGCGTCATTCCCCGTCGCAACTCCGCGAAGGACAGGAAGGCAATCGCTCATGACACGGGCGGCAACGGGAGTCAATCCCACATGCCAGGCCGCACCCAAGATGCTGCCTGCGCTTGCACATAGGTCACACGACCAGGACCAGATGCCCAGGTTGCGCCGGTTTAGCGAGAGCTACCCGCACACCGTGATCGGGCTGTTCAACGAAGGCGGTCCATGGCAGGCCCGTATACCCGAAGGCAACGGGGAGACCGTGGTGACACGGTACCTGCTGGACAGGCTGGCCGTGCTCCTCGGCGCCCCAGACCAGACAATGAGCTCTCACGACACTGCTGATCTGCGCACCGCAGCGGGTACCACCCCCGCCAAAAGTCCTGAAAGGGCCAGGTAGTGTCAGCGGGAATCGGGAGGTGGCTGCGTCAGCAGCGGGAAGCTCGTGGCTGGGCGCGGCGAGAGATGGCGCGTCGCCTGACCCAGGCCGCCGAGGCGGCTGGGGACACGACGATGCCAGGTATCGAGCACCTTGAGACCTACATCCGCCGCTGGGAATCCAGCCGCCACCAGCTCACCGAGCGATATCGAATGTATTACTGTACGGCGTTCGGCATCCGGCCCGGCCAGTTCGGCACCGCGCCACTACCCCCGCCTAAGACTCTAGCCAGCAACCCCGCACCGGTGGATTCAGCCAGCCCGCTCAACGGCCACCCTATGGCTACAGTCCCGGCGCTGCTCGACCTCACAGATCGCCCGATGTCCGCGTCGGCCAGCTTGACGTGCGGTGAGGTCGGCGAGCCGGAGGTGGATCATGCCGGGGTGGGCCGTGCTGTGGTTCTGGCAGCGCACCAGGCCAGCGGGGATGTCGAGGCGGCCGAGCAGCACCGCATCGGCACGGCCACCGGCGATCAGCTGCATGCCGATGTGGCACGGCTGGCCCGGCTCAGCGACACCGGCGACCCGGCCGTCGTGTTCGCCGACATGTGCCGGGTCCGGGAACGGGTCCGCCGGCTGCTGGCCCGGCGGTTGTGGCCGCCCGAGCAGACCAGCCTGTATATCCTGCTCGGCTGCCTCAACGGGCTGATCGGCAATATCGCCGTCCGGCTCGGCTATCCCGACCCGGCCGAAGAGCTAATCCGCTCCGGGTGGGCCTACGCCGACGCGCTCAGCCACCGGCCGCTCCAAGGCCAGCTGCGCCAGCAGTGGTCCGCGCTGATGTACTGGCGCGGCCGGTTCACCCAGGCCCGCGACCTGGCCGCCGACGGCCTGCGGTACCTGCCTTCGGGGTGGCCGGGTGCGGCGTTGCACCTGCACCTGGCCCGGGCCGCCGCGCGGATCGGTGATGCGGACGCAGCTCGGCAGGCGATCCGGGACGCGCACGAGGCACGCGACCGAGACTACACCGACAACCTGGTGGAGATGGGCGGCCAGTTCGCCTTGTCCTGGGCCACCCACCATGCCATGGCCGGCGGGGCACTCGCAGAGATCACCGACTGCGGAGCGGACGCTGCCGACGAACTCGAGCGCGCCGTCGGCTTGTATGAGGCTGGGCCTGGCGACCGTGAAGACCACTGGGCCGCTGGCCAGCCGCTGGCCAGCATTGATCTGGCGCTAACCCGGCTACGGTCCGGTGCCCTGGACGCCGCCGCGGCGGCACTGGAACCGGCCCTGTCCCTTCCCGTCCCGCAGCGGATCGCCCAGGTGACCACCAGGCTCACCGTGGTCCGCGGTGAGCTCGACGTGCCGATCTACCGCCGCTCGGTGCAGGCCAGGGAGCTGTGCGAGCAGATCGAGGAATTCGGCAGTGAGACGATCCTGGCCCGGCAGGCCCGGTGATGCACGGCAACTCCGCGCAGCAGAGCGCCATGGGACGACTGTCCGGCTCGGTGAGAGCCGACCGAGTAAGACCGGTCGCAAACGTGCCAACCGGGTACCTCGAGGTGACCGGCATGGACGAAGTGACCTGGCGGGAGCTTACCGGCCGCCGCGCGTGGCTGCTGCGCGCGATCGGCTCGGCCGGGCCCGACACGGATGTCCCCAGTATGCGGGCGGCGGCGCTGGCCCTGACGGCTGTGATCACCGAGCAGGACACACGGGTCAGGACCTACGCGGCATTCTCGGATAGCCCATATTCGTGCACATGCGGCTTTCGGTGCAGCGGCCTGGCCGCGATCGATGAGCATCTGGACGAGTTCCCGCTCGACAGCGATGCGCATAATGAGGTCGTTGAGACTACCGAGGTTGGTCCTGCCGCTCCAGCTATCGGCTAGCGCACGTTGTGTCAGATGTCAGCGTTCTACTTGTGGCGTAGCTCTCGTTCGAGCTACAGCCGGAGAACCGTTGCCGTTCCTGTCCGGCGTCCCAGCTTTTGACCTTCCAGCGGCCTGCGGGCGATCCGTATGGGCCTGAGCAGACAAAGCTGCGATATCAGCGGGCAGATCCTGGTAGGCGCTGCCCGCGTCGGCAGCCCTGCTGGCGGCCGGTAGTTCCGGACCGGCTTGTTCGTCGCGAGGCGCGGAGCGAGCGCGGGCCGTTGCGTGTAGCCGGATGGCATGCTTGCCAGCGTGGCTGGCGATGTCCAGCAGGCTGGTGAGCGCGCCGTGGGGGAACATGGACGTGAGGTTGTCGGCCACGGCGTACGCGGCGTCGGAGAGTTCCTGGTAGCGGGCTGCCGCAGGTCCTGGGCCGTCGACGAGTCCGTGGTGGCGGATCTCTTCCCACGCTCGGTCCAGCCTTTGGGCATGCTCACTGACCTTGCCGTCATTCGCCGCCTGTGCTGCGGCAGGATTGCGGGACCAGGTGAGGTAGTCCTTCTCGACGATGCGTGAGCCGGATGCTGCCTGCGCACGTCCGCCCTGGTAGGGACCTGCTTTCGCAGACCGCAGGAAGTGGTGCTCGGCGGTGGCCCGAAGGCGGTCAGCGTGCAGACGGGCGTGCCCGGCGAGCTTGGTCAGGGCCGCGACTTCGGCGGGCCGGTCCTCCGCCCTGGTGGCTTCGGCGAGTGCGGCTGCCGCATGAGCGAGAACCTGGTAGCGGGTCGCTGCGGCTCCCGGCTCATCGTCGAGTCCATGCTTGGCGATGGTGCGCCAGGCCTGGGCGAATTGCCCGACTGCGGGATGGTCACCAGGGAGCCCGCCCGGGTCGGCACCGGCCGTACGCCAGGCGTCGTAGTCGTTACCGATGATCCGTGATCCCGACTCAGCCTGGGCGCGTCCTCCTTGATAAGGCCTGGGCGCGGCGGCCTGGTGTTCGTCGAACACGACCGGTTCGGTTCGAGGTGTTTTCTCCATCTGAGCGGCCTCCTTCCTGCTTGTGCTGTGTGAGTTAGCTGACCGGCCAATATGGCCGTCGATCCAGGTCAGTCCGGCCCGGTCGAGTTGCCGGCGGGCGCGGGTGACGGCGACGTAGGCGAGCATCGCGTCGGCCCGCGGTACCGCGCCGTGTCTGGGTTCGCGGAAGTCCCCGGCGATGCGGACCCGTTCCCACTCCCGTCCCTTGGCGCCGTGCGCCGTGGATACGGTCACTTCCGCGCGGCCCTCTGACGCGAGCCGGGCCAGGATGCCAAGAACCCCGGCCGCGCCGTAGGTGTCGATCAGCCGGACGCTGGCGGCCAGGTCGGCGCCGGCGGTGTCGGTGCGGACGAAGTCCTGGACCGCGTACCAAGACTGGAACGCGGCGAGCTCGGGGTTGCTGGTCCGCCCGGCTGCCTGGAGGTCGAGCGCGGCGATCGCCAGCGAGCGGATGTCCTCGGCGCCTCCGGCGAGTGCCACCCGCCGTCCGGCCTCCAGGAAACCGCGCGCCTGGATGAGCGCTTCGGCGTTGGTCCGGCACAGCACGACCTGCGGGTTGACGACGGCCCCGACGGTGGACTCCATCGATGGAGCGCCGGAGAGCCGGTAGGGCGCGTCGAGCATGTCCAGCCATTTGTTGGCTTCGTCGGCCACGGCCGGGCCGAACCGGAACGAGTGTGACAGCTGGAGCCGCTGGTCGGCGGGCCAGGTGGCGAGCGCGTCGATGGCACCGCGCCAGCCGTAGATGGCCTGGCAGGAGTCGCCGACCGCGATCATCTGCGCGTCGCGCTGGCTGTGAATGATCGCGGCAGTGACTGGGTTGGCGTCTTGCGCCTCGTCGAACATGACGAACTCCGCCTGGATCACCGGCCCGGTCAGCTGCCACATCTTCAGGTAGTGGTCGTGTTTGAACGGCAGCCTTCCGTCCGGCCGCTGGATGTCCAGCCAAGCCCGCTTGGCGTACGGAACGATTTGCCAGGTCAGCTCCGCGAACGACGCCGGGTCGACGCCGTTGACGTCCGGCACATGATCCCCGGAGATATCCGGGTCGGCGCTGTGGCAGAACCGTTCGACCGTGCCCATGACGATCCTGGCCAGATGCCCTTTAGTGAGGAGCAGGTCATCGCCGAGCCGCAGCGGCTCTCCGATGCCGAGCATGTTCGCGACAGCCCACGCGGGCACCCTCGCCGCCTGCCCCGGAAGCCTGTGCGAATACCGGAAACCGGCCGCGCTGAATGCAAGAGAGTGGGCGGTCCGGCAGGTAACGTTCCGTGGGAACGAGCAGCGCGCTTCTGCGGCCGTGACCGTGTTGTAGGCAAGGTAGAGACCTCGCCTGCCCGTCATCGCCGCGGCGGCCATCCGCAGCGTGGAGGTCTTGCCGGTGCCCGCGCCGGCTTCGATCACCAGGTTTGCGCCGGAGGCGCAGGCGTCGATGATGGCCTGCTGCTGGTCCGTCCGCTGGATTCCCCCGGTGATCATGGCAAGCGCTCACACGAACGCGAACTGTTCTTCCTCGAGCTGCCAGCCGAACGTCAGATCGCAGTCGAGCCGGCAGCCGGCCAGGAGCGCCGTCCCCCGTGCGGTCCCTACGACTGGCACCTGCCGGCGGTTCGGCGGATTGTCGCTGTCCTCACCCCAGCGGCCCTGGTGGACCTCGTCCACGGTCGCGATGAAGTACGGCGCGCTCAGGCCATGCAGCATGACCAGGAACTGCGGGCCGGTCTCGGGTGCGGCCCGCCACTGCTCGGGCCAGTCGCCGAGGGCGAGCTGCCAGGCGCCGGGGCGCCTCGCCGGTACCGGTGTCCCGGGTTGACGCGGGACCACCAGGAGGTCGCGGACACCATCGGGCCGCTCAGCAGGCAGGCCGAGGGCCTGCCGCAGACTCGGGATGGTGACAGCGCGATCATCAGCAATGCTCATGTGGTGCTCCTCGTGGGGCGGACTCGGTGCGCAGCACCGGGACAGGACTAGCGGAGTGGTGGTCAGGACGGCAGCCGCTCATCGGGCCGGTATCGCCATCCAGCAGAGTCATCAGGGTCGGGTCGACGTGGTTGACCCACCAGGCGGAGTAGCTCGCGCCCGGATCCCCACCCGGCTCTGCGGGGGCGCTCATCTCATACCAGGCCAGCCGCAGCGCATCCAGCCGTACCGCGACCTCGGGATGCTCCCACCAGCGGGCACACCAGGTCCGGCCCCGGCCGAGATCGACCCGCCGCTGGATCATCGGCGCGAAGATCTCCTCCACCCACGCCGCCAGCCCGAGCTTCTCCTCCGGGTCAGCCATCGTAACCGCCTCCTCAGCCGATATGCCGCATCGCCACGATCTGGGATTGCCAGGACGATATGGACGCAAATTGCACGGCCTGTCCGGTCTGCGGCGCGTGGATGATCTCCCCGTTACCGGCATAAATGCCGACATGCCCGGGCGCCGCCGCCGACCCATCAGACCCCGGCGTGAACACCAGATCACCCAGCCGCAGCTGGCTCACCGACGCCACCGGCGTACCAACACCGACCTGCTGGAACGTTGTCCTTGGCAGGTCGACACCCGCTGCTCGCCAGGCCATCTGGACCAGCGAGGAGCAGTCGCACCAGCCGGACGGGTCTGCGCCGTGCGGGTCGATGCACGACCCGCCCCACTGATAAAGCGTGCCGAGCGCCGACTCGGCCGCGGCCACCGCGACCTGCGCGGCGGCACTCCCTACAGCCCCCGCAGCCGAGTACTTCGACGCGGCAAGCGATTCGATCTGCCGCACGTAGGCAGCGGCGTCAGCCGGTACGCCGTGGGCTGCTTCCACGGCGCCAGGTCCTGCGTTATACGCGGCCAGCGCGAGATCGATCACGCTTCCGGCCGCCTGCCCAGATGAAACGAGCCGTGACGCCAAGGCGACGAGCGAGCAGTCGTACCGTCCTTGGGCCATGATCGCGTCGTGCGGGTTGTACGGCGACACGGTCCCGGTCCCGTCATCGTCGCGGCCCCAGCCGGTGAACGTGGACGGCAGGAACTGCGCGATGCCTTCCGCCCCGGACGCGCCGTTGATCGCCCGCGGGTTCCACCCGGACTCGACCTGATCCTGCGCGGCGATAATCGCCGGTGTGATCGCCGGGCACAGCGACCCTGCGGCTAGCACCCACGGCACGTACGCCGCCGGGATCTGCGCCGTATTCACCGCCCCGCCACCTACCGGTGCCGGTGCCTGCTGGCCCACAGCCGCGAACAGCAGCACCAGGGCCAGCACCGCCGCACCCGCCCCGAGCGCACCACGCATCACCACCCGCCCTGCAGGCAGCCCGGCCGGGACCGCGACCGTACTCATGACCCTGCCCCCGAAGCCAGCGCGGCGCGGATCGACGTCGCATGCGGCCCGTCCATCCACGGCACCGTCTTGATGACCACAGGCCGGGACCCGGACGCGACCACGATGGCCCGGTCCTTGGGCAGTGACGCCAGATCCGACACCGCCAGCGCCCGGTCCTTACGCAGCGACTGGGTCAGCTGCCGCTCTCCGGACCGCCCGGTGTAGACGGACTGGAGGATCCACTCCTCGTGATCGCCGATCAGGGAACTGAACTCGCTGAGGAACTTCTCATCGGCTACCCCAGCGCCCAGCACCCGGATCGTGGCCGCAGACCACATGGCCCGTATCCCGTACTCACCCCACGCTTCGGCGCCCTGGGTCCAGGACTGCAGGTAGGTGTGCAGCAGGATGCCGCGCGATCCGTAATGGCTGTACAGCTTGGGCAGCTCGGGCCACCGCACGATGTTGGCCGCCTCATCCAGCTCCACCGTCATCGGCACCGCCAGCCGCCCCGGCACCGACCCGGCCGCGAGCCGCTCCGCCGCCTCGCACACATGCGCGGTCAAAGCCGCGACGAACGGCCCGCCCGACCCCTCACCCTCCCGCGACAGCGCATACAACGTGTCCGTGCTGGCCGGGAACCCCGCCGGATCAAACGACGGCAGCCCAGCCGCCGGGGTCACCCACGCGAGCAGCGATGGATTGACCAGCGCCCGCGCCATCCGCTGCGCGGTGCCATAGGTCGACCCGCGCATCTTGTCCGGCTGCCCTAGCACCCCCTCCACCGCGGTCGCGGGCCCGGCGTGCCCGGCCTGGCGCAGCAGCATCGCCGGGGCCGCGTCATCAGGATTGGCCAGCCATTCCCACACCTGCCCCACCGGCAAACGGTGCCCGGCTGCGGCCAGGAACAGCCAGGCCAGCAGGTCCCGCCCGGCGGTGTCCCAGTGCGCATCGGTCCGCGCCCCCGGCTCACGGGTCGACGCTTCGAAGATCGCCGCGAGCTTCTGCGCCGCCGACACATCGGTCACCGGGCCGAGCAGGTCATAAGTAAAGGCTGGGACACCGTCGCTGGCCAGCCCCTGCGGGTCGAACAGCCACGTCACCCCCCGCCGCGTCCGCAACGCGAGTGTCGCGTCGCTCATATCGCGCTTGTTGCTAGTAGCGAGCACCGCGCCAGGCGCGTCCAGGATGGCGGGGATCACGCGCTTGGTGGTCTTCCCGGCCCGCGCGCCCCACACATCGACGCTGACATCTTCCGGCCCGGCCACCGCGAGCTGCCCGCCGGGGATGATCCGCCCCAGCGGCGACCCCGCCCACGCCCCGCCCAGCCGCGCCGACTCGACGGCCCGCGCCCGCGTCCCCAGCCGCACCCGGTCCCGCCGCGGCGCGAGATACCGGGCGACCCGGTCGGCCCGGTGCGCGCGCCCGTGCCGCACCGCAACCAACCTGATCGCTGATATCAACCCGATAGACAGAACGGCGGCGCCTACGGCGAGGGCGGCCCACCCCCACGCATCAGGCCAGGCCGCCCGCCCGCCGATCAGCGCCTTCAGATAGCTGAGCGGCCGTCCCGGCCGTGGCGTGTCACCGGCCCAGTAACTGACCTCACCCGCTAGCCACACCCCGCATGCGCCAGATACGACGATCGCGGCCACGGTCGGGATCAGCCACGCGGCCCACATATCGGCGGACCCCGGGTTGCCGAAGATGCCCGGTGGCGGTCCGGGGGCCTGCTGCCTGCTCACGGCAGTTCACCCCGTGCCGCCCACCGGGCGTTGGTGTCATGCAACCTGCGTTCGGTCTCGGTGACCTGCACCCGGACCGGGACACCAGGCCGTCCGCCCACCTTGATCAGGCACTTACCGAGTCCCGGCGGCGGCTGGGACGCATCCGCGCCGCCGCCCCACCCGGCGGGGGAGGACCAGGAAGTGATCAGCTCCACCTCCCGCCGCGACAGCCCGACGATCTGATCCAGGTCCCCCAGCTCGGAGCGGGGCAGGCCGAAGCAGGCCACCATCCCGGCCCGTTCCACGAACCCGCGTGCCTTGGCCCGGTCCGCCGCCGAATTGACCGCTTCCAGGTCCTTGAGGGTGTGGGTGATCATCGCCTGGCCCAATCCCCAGGTCCGGTTCAGCCGGGTGATCGCGTCGATCCGGTCCACCAGCCCGCCCGCCGCGCGCAGCGGCCGCCACAGCTCATCCAGCACCGCGAAATACCACCGCGGCCGGGCCAGCCCCGCATCCGCCAGCGCGTGCGCAGCCGCGACACAGCCCAGCCCGTCGGACCAGGCCGCGAGCATGGCCGCCGCGGTGAGCTGGGCGTCGGCTTCGCCGATCCGGGAGATGTCGACCGCCGCTGCGGGTGCGTCCAGGTTGATCCGGGTCGTAGTGGGTGACCCGAATACCCGGCCCAGCGGCCCGTCCAGCAACCCCAGCAGGCTCCTGTGCAGCGGATCAACCGCGACCCGGTACCGCCGCTCCGACCCCCGGTCCAAAGTCACCGCGCGGACCCGCTCCGGGCCCTCCTCCAGCACCGTCACCAGATCCGGCAACGTCGGCGGCGACGACGCCGGATGCCGCTCAGCCAGGTGGTGCAGGCACGCGGCCAGGACGGTCTGCTCGTGATCATCGACCGGGCGGCCGCGGACCAGAGTGATCAGCGCGGCGGCGATGGCCAGCGTCCGGCCGTGGGCTTCGGCGCGCAACTGCTCGCCCGCCTTCCCGCCGATCGTGCCAGCGGCGGCGCCCATCTCGCCGGGGTCGAGGATGTTGATCCCGCCGACCCCGCGGCCGATCGGGATCACCTGGCCGCCCAGGTGGGCGACGGTGGCGGTGTAGTCGGGTTTGAGGTCACCCAGCACCAGGGGTGTGACGCCGGTGGCCGCGAGGTAGAGCAGCATCCGGTTGACCAGGGTGGATTTGCCGGTGCCGGGCCTGCCCTTGACGAACAGGCTGGGGTTGGTGATCAGCCGGGCCCGGGTGAACCAGGAGATCGGGTCCCCGCACACGGTGACCCCGGTGAGCAGGTTCTGGCCCAGCGGCGCCCCGCACGACGGCGACCCGGACCCGGCCGCGAACGGCCACAGCCCGCACACCTGCACCGTGGTGCCCCGCCACATCGCCGGGGCCTCCATCCGCGGCCTCACAGCGCACCCCGCAACCCGGACGGGACCAGGGTGTGCAGCCACGGCAGCACCCCAGCCGGAAGCGTGGTCGCGAACGCGGCGGCCTGCTGGCCGCGCGCCACCCGCAGCCGCAACCGGGCTGAGGCGGCCAGGTTGCCGACCTCCGCATCCGCCTCCCGCAAGCTCGCCGCATCCTGCGCGGTCGCGGTGACCACCAGCGCGAACTCGACCAGGCCCGCCCCGGAAGCCTCCTCAGCGGCGGCCTGCTCGGCCGCCCGTACCGTGGTGGAGGCGCGGGCGTTGATCAGGCCGGTGGTGGAGGCGGCCATGAAATGGGCGGTGCGCCGGTCCGATTCGACTACTCGCGCGGCGGTGGCCGGGTCCAGCGGCCGGTACAGCACGGCGACCCGTTTGCGGAAGATCCGCGGCGAGGGTTCCAGCAGCGCCCGCAGCACCCCGGACCGGACCGTGCCGCGCGGTGCCTCGCACGCCACCCACGACCGGGACACCACACCGTCATGGAAGTAGGTGTCGGCGGTCTCCTGCGCGGTCAGCGGCCCGGCATCGGCCCACGACATCCCGCTCGACCCGGTCTCGGCCCGCGCCTGGAGCACCATCGCAGCCACCGAAGGATCGAACCCGGTCCGCACCGCATCAGCGATCCGGTCCGCGGGCACCGGCCGGACCGCGCCGCCACCCGCCGCGGCCAGCCCGGCCGCCAGCGGGGAGATCCGGATCGCCAGATTCGTCACCACGTCATTGCGGTGAACCCGGCCACCGGGCCGGTACGTGAGGGT
This sequence comes from Streptosporangiaceae bacterium, assembly GCA_019245115.1. GTDB lineage: Bacteria > Actinomycetota > Actinomycetes > Streptosporangiales > Streptosporangiaceae > JAFARZ01. The sequence goes on from JAFARZ010000358.1 coordinate 50,035, forward strand.
GACGTAGGTGCTGGTCTGGCTGGAGGCGGCCGGGTAGGCGGCGACGACTTCGGTCATGATCGCCCGCGCTGGTTCCGGTGCGGCGGCATCCAGGCGGGGGAGCACCTCAGCGGCCAGCCGGGTGCCCGGATCCGGCGCGGTCTCCACGATCACCGCCGCGCCCAGCAGGCCCGGCTCGTGCGCGAGCCCGGCCAGCCACCCGCCCCAGGACGCCACCCAAACATCGACCTGTTCCGGGTCGACCAGCGCCCCACCATCCGGGTCGCACTCCAAGGCGATGGTGAATGTCCCGGTCGCCTGGTCGTGGATGACGCCGAAGGGCCGGTGGTACACGTCCCGGCCCGCCAGCATCTCGGTCCGGGCCAGCAGCCCCGGCGGGGTGAACGCCCCATCCGGGTCGCGTGACAGCGGCCCGGATATATAGGTGTCCTCGCCGAGCAGACGGCGCCGGACCCACCCGGTCCGGGCGGCCAGGATGGTGAACCCGGACCGGCCATCGACGGTCCGGATGGCCAGCGGCACGATCACCGCGATGATCACCGCGCCGACCGCGATCGCGGCGATCCACGACATCAGCGCGGTCAGCAGAGCCAGGATCAGCCCGCCCAGCAGCAGCACCGTGCCGAGCAGGCCCAGCGGCCCGATCCCCGGCCGGGACGGCAGCCGCCAGTTCCCGTATGTCGGTCGGGTATTCGTGGTGTCAGACATGTCATCCCCCGTTCTCGCGTTCCTCGTCATCCCCGTGACCTATCGCGCCGGACGGCCCGCCCGCATCGGCCACGCTGTCGCGGCCCGGAGAGGCAGAACCTTCCGGCTGAGGTCCGGTGCCTGAAGCCTGGCCATCACCGGACCCGTCCCTACCGGAGCCGCCCGCACCGCCGGGGCCGGTCGTGCCGCCATCCGGCGGCGTTCCGGTATCGTCGGCTGTCCCGGGCCGTAGTGCCGCCCGCCGTGGCGCGGTGGTATCGGAGGCAGCGCCTGCGCTGCGTGGCTTCCCGCCGGCGCTGCTCGCGTCTTCCCCGGTCGCGGATCGCTTTCCCGGCGGCTGAACCACCGTCCGTTCGGGAGAATCGGAGGTTGAGCCGCGGGCCCGCGACCCGGGCGCGCTGAGCCCAGCCCCGGCCGGGCTGCTAGCCTGCCCGCCGGATGGGGCGGCACTGCCGGACGGAGCGGCGGCTGCGGCACCAGCGCCGCCGGTCGCGGCTGCTTTGATCGCGCCGGTGGCGACCGCTCCGGCCGTGCCCATGGCCAGCGCTCCGCTGGAGGCGGCGCCGAGGTGGGCGGTCATCGGGACGATGACCTTCAGCAGGGCGGGCAGGATCAGCACCGACAAGATCAGCAGCATGAACCCGGAGATCACCTCGACCGCGGTGCGGTTGCCGCTGGTGAGGGCGAACGCGGCCGCGTACAGCAGGGCGGCGGCGGGTTTGTACAGCAGCCAGGCGGCGAGCCAGCCGAGATGCTTACGCCACCAGGTCTCGCCCCATTCGCTCATCGACGCGGCGGCGGCCAGCGGCAGCGTGCCCGCCAGGATGATCATCAGGCCGACCCGCAAGATCATCAGCATTAGCTGGATCAGCGAGGAGAAGATGATCAGCAGCGCAATGATCAGCAGCATCCCGAACCCCGGAGCAACCGCGGCGCTGAGCGCAGCGGTGCTGATCAGGCCGGACCAGCCGTTGGCGCCCACGTGGGCCGAGCTCATCAGCCCGGCGCTGAACGCGTCGCCGAGCTTGCCCGCCGCCTCCACTGTCACCGTGGCCACCCCGGACACGACCACCAGGCGGGCCAGGCCCAGCAGCATGGTGGCCGCGGGCTCGCCGCGGCGGCGAATCGCCATCCGCCCGGCGGCCACCAGGATGCAGATGATGGCGGTTACCGTCACGATCCACGAGGTGCCGGCCTTGATCACCGAGACCGGGGAGCCGGGCACGTCCAGCTGCGGGGTGTCGACGTTCATCCAGAACGTGGACAGCGTCTTCAGCAGCCCGTCGGCGGCGCTGGCCATCGCCTGCGCGATCTGGCCGAGGACATCCCCGGTGACCGTGCTCGCCGCCTTGCCAGCTGCGCCCCCGGCCGCGTGGGTGATCTGTCCCACGCTGATGCCGCCTTCGGGGAGCTGGATGTGCTCCATCGCGGTGCAGAAGAAGCCCATGGGGCCGCCAGGGCAGGTGTTAGCCATTGCTGGCACTTCCCCACAGCACGAACCCGTCGGCGCTAGTCACCAGCTGCGTGTCCGGGCCGGGCTTACCGTCCGGAGTCAGCACCATCTTCCAGTCGCCGTTCACCCAGGCCACGGTTCGTTCGTCGGCCTGGTAGCCATCGCCCGCGCTGGCCAGGGCCTCGATGGTCGCCTGCTGCGGGGTGTAGCTCAGAATCTCGAAGCCGACCGCCGGAGCGATCTGGCCGGGAGCGGGAGCCTGATAGGTCTGGCTATTGCCTGCGGCGATGAAAGCCTGCTCACCCGGTCCTGGTGCGATCTCGTGCTCGGCGGCCGTCCGCCAGTCCGGGCTGGCCAGGCTAGCGAAGATGTCGTAGGCCGCGATGACCGCGCCCATGGGGGAATGGGCGTAGCACTCCCACACAGACCCCTGGTACCGCATCGGCCCGGCCGTCGCGGAGGTCGGGACGAGCATTGGGCCGACGTTCTTCCATCGCAGATCCGCGGGCGGTGCCGTGGGGATCGCGTCGCTGGAGGAACTGGCCGGGCATGCCTGGGCCTGGTTGTCTGCGGACGGCTGCTTCGTCCCGGTCGCCTGGTGCGATGTGCTGCTGCTGATCGTCAGGACGACCGCGATGATGACCAGGATTGCCAGCAATCCGGTGGCCGCTGTCCAGCGGAGGCGCTTGATATCCATCGCATGCCTCCTCAGGTGAGGAACTGGACGATCGGGCCGGCGGTGGCGATCAGCACGCAGGCCGCCAGGACGTAGCCGAGGCTGGCGAAGTGCTGGCCGCCCATGCCCCGGTGGTGCTGGACCGCCATCATCGTGGCCACGATGGCGATGCCCACCACGCACGCGCTGGTCGCCGTCCACGCGACGATGTCCATCAGCAGGTGGACCCGGCTGGCCAAGTCGGACGGGACCTGGCCGATGCCGGGGTTGTAGATGCCGGACCCGCCGCCTGGTGAGCTGGCCGGGTTCGGGAGCGGAAATGCACGCACGATGTTCCCCCCTTTTGTGTGTCAGTGCATGGCTGGCGTGGTGGTCAGGGCCGCGTGCTCGACGAAGCTGCGCAAGCTGAGGACCACCGGCCATTCGGTTCGCGGATCAGGAGTCGTTTCGCTCAGTCGCCATTCGCGCACCCAAGGCAACCGGAACACCATCGTCGTTGATGTGAGGATGTGTATGCGGCGGTTCAGCGGCTTCGGCAAGCGACCCGGAGCGTCGGCGACCAGGACAAACCCGACCAGGTACGGGCCTTCCGGATGGGCCATGGCGCAGTACCTGGCGAGCGCTTGAGAAGCGGCCATCAGCCCGGCCGCGCTCGTCCGCGCGGTCAAGACCATACGGAGCGGGTAGCCGAGCTTGTCCGGGTTGGGCCAGCGCCTCCCGGCGTCGGAGGCGCTCAGTAGACGCGCTACCGTGCTCGTCCCCGCACCGCCATGGACCCCGACGACGCTGATCGGCACCTGCTGGTTTGAATCGTGGAAGTCCCGATGTGCTATCGGTGCCGTGTTCCAGCCTTGCGGTCTGTGGCTCGGCTCGCGGGCACTGAAGTGCCGACACTGGTTGCCTTGCAGCGTGGCCAGCCGCTCCGCCAGGCACGCGGTACGGCCGCAATCGCGCGATCTGATAGCCCCCATCGCTACCCCCGTTCAGCTACTATGTTTAGCAGTCTGCCCTGTCGTCAACTAAAGTAAACAAATCTAGCATAGGCACACTACCGAGCGGGCTGTCAACTATGCTTAACGAGTCGCCCGGGAATAGGGCGTAGGCTCTGGGCAGCATAGATACACGGCAGGAGCTTCAGACCTCCCTTGATGGCTTCAGGAGCCGGTAATCCACGCGGTTGCGTGCCTATGCGGGCCGCGCCGCTGTGCTCAACATGGAGTACATGAACAGCGACAGAACCCGGCGCCGCCGGGACGTGAAGACGCTCAAGCGGCAGCTTCCCTACCCGTACAACCAGGATCTGTCCAAGATCCTGCGTGGCCTGAACCGGCGGACGCCGTTCGCCCGCCGCAGGCTGGCCAATGATCCGGTCACCGCTGCCTATCTGGTCGCGGCTGTCCGGCTGATCCAGCGTCACCTCGGCCCTGGCGCTAACCGTGCGCCGGCTGACCCGGACGACCACGATTCGATCGAACGTCCGGTGCTGAGCTTCCTGTCCCAGCGCGCCGTGGCCGCGGAGGTCGGCCGCAATCCGCCGCCGTTCCACCGGGTGGGGCGGGTGTCGACCATGCGGGAGCGATGGCGGCACCAGTCCGCGTTCATCGCTGACGTGCTCCGGCTCAGCCTTTCGGCGTTGTACAACCACCCGGCACTGCGCTGTGACGAAGTCGCGAGCGCGGTCGAGCAGATCGTCCGCGGGCCGGATGCGGTGCGCGGCATACAACAGCTGAGTTCCCTGGCCATGACCATGCTGCTGAACAGCCCGATGTTCCGGCTCGGCCTCATCGCAGCAGCCTAGGCCGAGGGCGATTCAGTGATCCGGGACGCGATATCTGAACGGCGTTGCGAGGTCGGCTCGACGTGGCGGCAATGGTGCGAAGATTTCCTCAGGTCCCGCGGGCTGCGTCTCAGGTCCGGAGTGACGATCGACGACTTCATTGTCCTGCTGTCCGCACTCGCGGACGGCCTGGCCATGCGCGCGCTGGCCGATCCGTCCACCCGCGCGCTGGATCATGACGGCCAGTCCTCGCTGCTCGCCATGGGCGCGTTTGCTTTAGTCGCGGGCTTTTTGGAGAGCGCTGACAGCGAGGAGAGCAGCTCACTGGAGCAGACGGTGCGGGTCTTGCTCGGCGATCCGCCAGCGAGTGCGGACCACAGGACGGCCTGAGATGGAGCTCGCCGCAATGTCTGCTGGGATTCTGATCGGTGCCGCCGTCGCATCGCTTGCGGTTTCTGGCTGGGCCGCGAGCCAGATCCGGTGGCTCGCCGCGCACTCTCGCCAGCAGATCGCTTACTGGCGGAATCAGGCCGAACAGGCTGAGGCTGCCGCGACCTGCTTCGCGACCAGAGCACGGTCGGCGGATGCGACAGGCCGGGCTCCGCACGCAGGTAATGCGGACGCGTCAAAACAGCGAATGGATGGTCTTTAAAGGGGATCCTGTTCGGCGCCCGTTGTGGGTATCCGTCGCCAAGAGCCAGATCTTTGGGTGCAAGTCAAACTCTAGGGTTTAGGCCACTGCGTGGCGATTCGCCATATCGAGCATGCTGGAAATGAGTGGCTCAGGGGCGGGGTGCCGTTGCCGCAAGGTCGTTAAGTGTTGCGTTGACGATTGGCCAGCAGATGTCAACCGTGTCTGAATCCGGAGGATCGCCCATCCGAATCTGCGCACGTGGGTGCACGAGGTTACGGTACATGCGTATTAGTTCCGAACCCATCTTGACGTCAACTTGGATCCAGCCTTCCCGGTGCGCCAGTGCGATAAGGTCCTGCAAGCCCATCCGGTCTAGCGGCTTAGGTGGCTGTCCAGCGAGCCTTTCTCCTACGGCCGACACGAGGACTCCTTCGAGAAGGCTGCCGAGCATAATGATAGTGGCTGTGTAAGCGCCACTACAGTGGCACAGCCGGGCCTCATCCAGACGCTGCTGTGCGACTGCCGCCAGAGCAGGATCGCTGACAACCTGGTCCATAGAGACATTCAGATCGACTCGGATGATCTCGCCATCAACATCAGCCAGCCCTGGACGTCCATACCTGTCCCGTATTATCTGCAAGCCATTTGGCAGTAGCACCTCGTCGAGGGCTTTCCACAACGTCAACACGTGTTTCCTGTTCCGTCCTTGATCCAGGATCACGGTGCTCGGCTCCGAGATACTGTGCACGCGCACGTTGCCGTCATCTTCGATCTCGACAGATATCCGTTCCCTGAATCTCGCTAGCACACCAGTGCCTTTAAGAATCAGCAGGCCCACTTCTTCAAAGAATCCGGAATCCGGACGATGAGAATAAGGGCCATCAGATGATAGTGCGGTAATTCTTCCGGATTGTGGATCTGACGTTGTTATCGAAAGCCCGGCGGTAGGCATAACATCTATACATGCTCGGAATATACTCGCCTTCGGCGCAGTGTACCGCTTGGTAGCCTCAAAGCTTGCGGTCTGCCGCTTGTCACCCATCGCCCCGGTCCATCCTGAACTAACAACATTCAATCAGTTCACGCTAGCATCTGATACCTATGATCACCTTCATAGCATAGGAGCCATAGTCTCCACGTGGCGGCCTGTTTGCCGCCAAAAGGGACATATCCCTCATTTCGCCGCTACGGATGGTGAAGCCGCTACGGACGGTCAAAGTCAAGTCGGATCTGGTCCCAGCAGATCTGAAGATTCATCCCAATCGCCGCACGCCCGTCCCTTAAACTGTCACCATGTCAGGTTCCGGGCAGCCATTTCACTATTCCGTACTTGTGCCAGTGCCTCCGGCCGTGGCCATGCAGACATTCCTCACCCTCCCGTCGAGCGGCAATTACTTCGACGGTTACGAGGTGCGGCAGGTAACCGGAAGCTCGCTTCACATCACCCGCCGCCACGTACCCGCTTGGGCGATCGCTGTAGCGATAGCGGGTAGCCTGTTCTTCCTGATCGGGCTCGTCGCCTTGCTAGTGCGAGAGACCGAGGTGCTAATCATCACTGTGTCACAGCAAGACGAGGGCTCCTACCTGGATTTCTCTGGCACCGCTACGCCCAGGATCACAACCACTGTGAACCTCGCTATCGATCGCCTGCTCAACGGAATCACCGTGTCACCGCCGATGACAGCATTTCCCCCGGGGCCTCCCACGCCCTACCCGCCAAACCCGTATCAGACGCCATACCCGCCAAGCACTCCGACGCCATACCCGACCACCCCGCAGACCCCCAACCAGCCAGGCCCTCCAGCACCATACCCACCCGGCCCGCCGACGCCATACTCAGCAAATCCCGCAGTACCACCGGCGAATACAGCGAAGAGCGCAAACTCTCCCACCGTTAAGACTTGCCCTGAATGCGCCGAAACAGTCCGCGCAGCAGCCAAAGTGTGCAGATTTTGCAACTACCGCTTCACCTCCGAATCACCGCCTCCAGCGACATAAGCATGCGTGTGAATCGCCTTGAGGTCCGCTTAGACACCAGCGATGTCGAGTGGCACGTTGTGCTCCGCTGGAGTCGGCCCGCATCGGATGGCTCCGAGGAGGTAGGTGACGTCTATGGCTCCTTGTGGCCATCGACGCCGGTGCTACGCCGTTCTAAAGTTTCCGGCGAGTTCGGCAGCATCTCGTGGATTGCGTGCTGGTCGGGAGGTCCATGGCGCCCGCACCTCGCCCACGGTGAGACGCTGCGGGTACCCCCAGCTCACCGATCCCAGACCGTGACAACGTCCCCGGTTCGCAGTGGTTTGTCTTTCGGGACCTTTGAGATGCGGCGCGATCCAGAGGGGCCGGTGAACTCCGCGTTTTGGGGTACCAGTGCTGGCGCCAGTGGCCGCAGACCAGCCACTGGCAGGTGTACTGCCATGACGTGTGTTCCTATTCCTCACCGAACGTCAGCTGATCCTGCTGCGGCCTGTTCGCAACGGCGAGGCCCCGCGCGTCGGCCAGAAACTGTTCAAGCCGCGCCAGGTCATCGAGTCGGTCAACCGGACCCTCAAGGCCAGCTTGACCTTGAACGACATGGCGGCGCACAGACGAGGGCATCCTAGTCCGCATCCTGGCGCGGATCCTCGCCCTGACCGCCGCGATCTGGCACAACGACAAAACGGTCAGCACGTCATGCGGTCTCTCATCGCGTACGATCATTGACCGTCAATACACCCCCGGGAATCAACCGTCTAGACGCGCCTGTCGATCCGCCTGCTGGCAAGCGTTCTCACGCATGTGCTGCTCCTGCCAAGCGGGTCAAACCGACGGCTGCGGGCCAGCGGCTGGAAATGCTGCTCCTAGCCGTCGGCCCGCTCGTTGCCGCGGTCGAATCGCATGCGGAACCGCTCCTGAGGTAGTCGCTAGCCCCACGCGGTACCGGGCCCTGCCAGAGGCATCGTGTGCCCCGTAGCGTGAGAGGTGATGACGATTGCGAGCACAATCGCGATCACCGCGAGAAGCGCGATTCCGGCCATCGCGCGACGAGCCATCATGTTCCCGGTCAGTCTGGCGAAAACATCAGCCAGTAGAGAAAACCCCCCGAACATGTCAATTACCTCCCTGAGGTCGGCGGATCTGGTCATGGATGTACCACGGCTTCCCTGCCGCCTAACGGGAAATTAGTGACGGATAGCAATCACTTGACCGCTATCCGCCACGATATGGAGTGTCTCATGCCCAGGAAAAAGCGTATGGCGATTAATAGCCGCTACTTTGGGTAACTAGATGGGTGGGGACTGTTAAGGTTTGTTGCGGTCGGGGGAGGTTACGGGGTGTCATCAGGCAGGAAGCGGCGTGGCCAGAAGCGACCGCTACAGGACCTGGTCCCCGAGGATGTGGCTGCCGGGCACGAGAAGCTGTTCGCGGCGGGCGGCATCCCGAAGGACCAGGCGGAAGGCTTCCTCGGCGCTGACATCGCCGGCGCGCTGGCGGACCTGGGTCTGGCTCATGTAGTCCCGCACACCAGGACAGCGCCAGCGTCCTTCCAGGCCGTGCGGCCAGATCTGGCGCTGCTGGTCTTGCTGGCCAGTTTTCAGGCCCAGGCGGGCAAAGACCATGAGCTGATCATGAGCTGTGTCGAGCGGCTCCGCGAGATGCTGGCCGGGCCCGTGACCCGCTGCACCGATGACCCTCGCCAGCTGGTCAGGGTGCTGACCGATAAAGACGAGATCCTGACGCTATCGATAGACCTGATCTACAGCGCTCATAAGGACTGGATGACGCTGGAGAACACGGACACCGACATGCCGATAACCGAGGACTTCGGTGTCCGGATCCCTCCCGCGCTGCGCGGGAAGGTCTGTTGCCGGGGAATTTATGACCTGGCTTCGGTCGAGCACCCGGTTATGGCCCGCAACATCGAGCGCGCTGTCGCCGAAGGCGAGATCGCCCGTGTCGTCCCGAAAGTCCCGATGAAGATGAAGCTCGCCGATCAGGCCGTCGCGCTCTTGCCCTTTACACCCACGGCAAGCGGCGGGGCAGTGCTGATCCGCGGCTGCGGTATCCCGATCCTGGCAGGCTTGAAGGAGTACTACGACCTGAAGTGGGCGACAGGGACCCAGACCGGTTCCCGCCAGCCACCGCCGGGCTGCCCGCTCACATCCGCGGAAGCCAAGGTGCTTCAGCTGATGGCTCAGGGCCTGACCAACGCGGCGATCACACGCCGCCTGGGCATCAGTGACAGCACTGTGGGCCGTCACATCGACACGATCATGAAGGCGCTGGACGCGCCTGGGAAGAGCAAGTTCGCTGCCGGCGTGATCGCGCATCAGCGCGGCTGGCTGCCTGACCTGGAAGCACGATGATGGTTGACTATGAGGATTTCCTCCCGGCGCAGCGGCTGGGAAACTCCATATCGGTGTCTATGGATGGAACTGCGGTTGCCTACGTCAGCGACGCGTCCGGGCAGCTCAACTTGTGGACCCAGCCCATCGCGGGCGGGCCCGCGCGGCAGCTGACCTCGTTCACCGGCCGTGCGGTGCGGGAGGTAGCGTGGGCGCCGGACGGCGAGACGATCGCGTTCACCGCCGACACCCAGGGCGACGAGCAGTACCAGGTGTATGTGATGCCCCGGGATGGCGGAACGCCAGCGCTGGTATCCGGCGGCACGGGCCAGCATCTCCTAGCATGGAAGGCGCCGTTCGGCCCGGAGGGACTATGCCTGCTATACAGCGGACCGGACCACGACCCTGAGGTCCCCGCCGTAATCGCCCGCGATCTCGCCGAAGGCACCGAGCGACGCTGGCCAGGCCCGGCGAACACCTATAACTTCGCGGCCGGGATCTCCCCCGACGGCGAGCATGTCCTCAGCGGCGCCCTCGCCTCCAACACCAAAAGCCACTGCTATCTGGCCCCGATCGCGGCGCCCGGCACCGCCCTGGAACCGGTAACGTCCTCGATGCCCGGCGAGTACTACTACCCCGGCCCCTGGACCGGCGACAGCACCGGGTTCTACCTGCTGACCACCGATGCCGACAATGATCACGTCAGCCTGGCCCGGTTCTGCGTGAAAGACAGCGACCTGGCCATCGTGGACAGCCCGCCATGGGACGTGGAAGACATCGTGGTCTCCGCGGACGGGCGCACAGCTGTGTGGTCGGTCAACCAGGACGGGTACTCAGTGCTGCGCGGCGAGCGCGACGGAGCAGGCCTGAGGATGCCGCCGATTCCGGGTGGCGTGATCACCGCGATGAGCATCAGCGGCGACGGCACCGTTCTGGCCCTGCGGCTCGACACACCAGCCCGGCCGGCCTCGGTCGTGGTCACCTATCCGGGCACCACCAAGCCCGTACGGTATCTCACCGACGCGCGCCCGAAGTCCTCAGTCTCCAGCGAGGCGTCAACCCCGGAGCTGATCCGCTACCCCACCGCAGATGGGACTCTGGTCCCGGCCTGGGTGTACCGGCCGGCCGGCCCTGGCCCGCACCCGGTCCTGCTGTCAGTCCACGGCGGGCCCGAGAATCAGGCCCGCCCCGAATACGACGCGCTCCACCAGTGCCTGCTCGCCCGCGGCATCGCCATCTTCGCACCGAACATCCACGGGTCAGGCGGCTACGGGCACGCCTGGCAGTCGGCGATATACCGGGACTGGGGCGGCACCGACCTCCGCGACCTCGCCGCCGCTCATCAGTGGCTGATCACGCAGCCATGGGTCATCCAGGACAAGATCGCGGTGTATGGAGCGAGCTACGGCGGGTTCGCCGCGCTATCGTGCCTGACCCGCCTCCCGGACCAATGGGCCGCTGGCGTGTCCGTCTACGGGCCCGCCAACCTGGACTCCCTGGCCCGGGCCATGCCACCCAGCTGGGCCGCGGCCGTAGCCGCCATGTTCGGCGACCCAGACAACCCAGCCGACGCCGGACAGCTCCGCCGCCGCTCCCCGCTCACCTACGCCAGCCAGATCGCCGCGCCGCTGCTCGTCATCCAAGGAGCCAACGACCCCCGCGTGCCCAAAACGGAATCCGATCAGATCATCGCAGCCGCGCGCGCCAACGGCGCCAACGCCCGCTACCTCGTCTTCGACGACGAGGGCCACGGCTTCACCAGCCGCGCCAACGACATCAAAGCCCACCAGGAGATAGCCGAGTTCCTCACCGGCCAGCTCCTGACCTGACTCCCGCAGCGCACATCATCACAAGGCGACCGCTAGCAACCTCGCGCTATTCATCACCGACGGCAATGCCGCAGGACAGGCATGCGGGGCTACTGCCTGGCCGCCCCGAGGCCTGGTCTAGGACAGGAAGCTCGGGAAACCCTGCGAACATGCCGCCGCAGATCTCCGTGCCGATGCAGGCGGCCGCTCCGCATGGCGACCACGCGGGCGCTGCTCGCCGGACGTGTCCGAGCGAGATCCATGGCAATCATCCCAGGCACGTGAGCTGCGGACCGGTCGAGCAGTCAGTGCCCAGCCGCGGACGCCGGATGCCAAGCGACTCACACAGCACACGCGAGTACACCGCGGCAGCGCGCTCCTCGCCGTCGCTGAACAAGCGGCTCACGCCGCCCTCTGCGGATTCGTGCATGAACCGGCTCAAGCTGCGGCGATCATCCTCGCTGAGGCTCGGGACCGTGCAGGCGAACTGGCCGCCATCGCGCGTGTCGCCGCAATGCCCTAGCACCAGGTGCCCGATGGCGTGGCCAGTCAGGTCGATCTCGTGCCCGGGCCAGCCGGTATTGCAGCCGATGCGGTCAACTCCGGTGAAACCGAGCCATACCGATGCGCAACCCACCGGAAGCCGCAGCGGGACGATCCGCACCGTGCTCCCCAGGAACTTTCCCAGGACCGCGCTGAACATCTGACGGTCATACGGCGCGCGCAGCCCCAGCGATCCGACCAGCTCGCCGCAACGCTCACGCACCTGGGCGGACCCCGTGCCATCTGCCATCTGGACCATCTCCTTTTGACCGGAACTCCAGATGCCCCTGTTATGCACGCCTCAGTAGCCGATCAATGTGGCTGACAGGCGTCAGCTGAGCTCGAGGCGTCCCGCACAGACCGCGCTGGCGGGCAGGAACTACGGCGCAGTTGGTCATTTCGCCGCAGAATGCCTGGTGAACAGCTGCGGTCAGATGACATCAGGCGGTCATCGCGGGCGACCAGGCCCGCCGTGTTCCCCACCCTCGCGCGCGTGGGCGACCGCGTCGCCAGGATCCTCGGGTCCTAGTAAGCCTGAGCATGGATTGCAGGTAGCTGCCGACGGCTGCCGGGGAGTCGTCCAGGCAGATGTCCCAGCTGAGGATGCCGGAGGCGCCGAGGGTGAGCCGCAGGTCGCTGGCGCCGGGGAGTACCAGGGATGGGCAGGTGCCGGCCGCTGAGTTGCCGTTGCAGCCAGATTGCCCGGGCGATCCGGTAGTCCGGGGCGGAGTACGCGGAGTCGTAGTGCTGGATGAGGACCTGACCGGGCGCAGGTTGGTCGCACTGAGCTGCTGGGTAGGACCAGAAGAACACCGCCCGCGCATCGGCCACGGTTTCCCCGCCGTGAGCATTACGGAGCTCACGGGCAAGCGATGCCAGCGGGAAACGCGGGTGGGTAGCGGCCCGGGCGGCCACGATGGCTAGCGCCAGGGGCAGGCTGGCACAGGAAGTGACGATCTCCTGCACCGCTGACGCCTCGGCGGCCACCCGGTCCGGGCCGAGCCGGGAGGCAAGCAGTTGGCACGCCTCGGCGGCGGTCAGCAAGTCGAGGGTCACAGGACAGGCAGCAGCCTTGGTGAGAATCAGGCTGGTGAGCTGGTCGCGGCTGGTCACCAACACCATGCAGCCGGGCGAGCCGGGGAGCAGCGGTCGCACCTGCTCGGCACCACGTGCGTTGTCCAGCACGATCAGTACCCGGCGGCCGACCATCAGGCTGCGATACAAGGCCGCCTGGGCGCCAGCGGTAACCGGGATCCGCTCGTCGGGCGGCCCCGAAGCCCTCCAGGAACCCCGGATTGCCTCCGCCGGCGTCGCCGACGACCCGGAAGGGTCGAAGCCACGCAAGTTCACATACAGCTGCCCATCAGGAAACCGCCCGGCGACACGGTGCGCGAAATACCCGGCCAGCGCGGTCTTTCCGTACCGGCGGTCAGCGTCCCTACGGGCGGATGGCCGATCCGGCCGCGCCCAAGCACGCCAAGCGGCTGATCACCATCCCCGAGGAAGCCAAGGTGCTCCAGGATGCGGTGACCGATGTCCTGGACCGGGGCATCTCGCTGCGGGCGGTCGCCGCCGACCTGCGTAATCGCGGCATCCGCACCGGGACTGGGAAGCCGTTCCGCGCCGTATCGCTGCGCGACGCGCTGCTGGCCTCGCACGTGGCCGGGATCGCGACCTGCAACGGGGCCTGGTATGACGCCTCATCGTGGCTGGAACCGATCATCGAACCCGACTGGTGGGAACGGCTGGTGGACATGCTGACCGACCCGTCCCGACGACGCACCAACACGAGCAACGCCAACGCGTCGCGCTGGCTGGTGACCGGGCTCGCCCGGTGGATCTGCGATGACGGCACGTCTATGCACGTGTCCGGGCTGGGCGGGTACGGCAAGGAGCGGGGCAGCGCCTACCGGTGCGACAAGCTCTCTCACCGCGCCACGCCCGCCATCTTGGTGGACCAGGCGATGACCAAGGTGATGATCGCCCGGCTGGCCCGGGACGACATCGCCGACCTGGCGTAGCATCGTCAGTCACGCTCCCCATTCCGCTCGGCTGATGTGGAGAAACGGCTGGATTTCGCCGTGAATTCCGGAGGTTTTCCGCCACGCGGAGGCGGCGGTCTCCGTGACCGCCGACTCCGCGACTGCGGACCTCGGTATCTGGCGTTCCTGCCGCTACCGAGCTTTCGCTTCCGGTTTATCGCTCCTGCGTGGGGCGCGGTGTTGCGGTCGCGAGCGTGGGGAGAGGAGCATGTGCAGGACTTTGCAGGCGTCGGCTCGTCTGCGCGTGTCTTTGGACGCGAGTGCGACCAAGACGGCGGCGAGGATTCCGATCAGGTAGAGCGCGCCGGGCAGCACGGTGAGCAGTATCTCCATAGCGTGCGCCGTTCTGGGGTGAACCGGATGAGCGCAATGTGCAGGTCATGCGACAAGCAGGGGCTGGATGGTGCGGCGGGCGATTTCCAGACCCTTGTAAATCCGGGCTTCGTCGCCGCTCCATACAGGGTCCTCATGCTCGATGGCGATAGCGCCGTCATAGCCGATCTGGTACAGCGCGTCGATGACGCCGCGCCAGTCGACGCCGCCGAGTCCGGGCATCCGGTAGTGCCACCAGCCGGAGGACCATGGATCGCTGCTTCGGTCCAGCGCTCGGCCGAACACGCCGTAGCGGTCTCTGCCTCCGGGATCGATGACAGTGTCCTTTGCCTGCATATGCTGGATGCGGTCAGCGTTCGTCCCTAGCGTATGTATGGCGCTTACCGGATCGATGCCGAGCCACAGCAGGTGGGATGGATCGTAGTTGAGGTAGAGGCCGAGTGAGAACATCCATTCCCACAGTTCGAGCGAATACGCGAGGTTACCTGGGTAGCCGTCTGGGTGCCAGCCTTCCATCGGGCAGTTCTCTATGACCAGCTTCACTCCCCGCTCCCCGGCGAAGTTCACCAGGGGCGGCAAGATGGTTTCGGCTAGTGCCAGGTTCTCCGCGACCGTCCGGCCCGGGTCACGGCCCACGAAGGTGCCCACGCAGGGCACTTCGAGCATTGCCGCGGCCTCGATGCAGGCACGCAGATGATCGTGTACCTGTGCGCGCTCTGCCTCGTCGGGATGGAGGTTGTTGTCGTAATAGCTGATCGCTGACAGTTCCAGGCCGTGCTGCGCCAACAGCGCGCGGATCGCTGTTGCTTCGGTAGGTCCGAGCGCCCGGACATCTATGTGGGCGGCGGTGTGCTCGCGGGACTGTGATGGCCAGGCTGCGACTTCGAGCACGGAGAATCCGGCCTGCGCCGCTCGCTGGACGATGGATTCCAAATCGCTGTGGGCCAGGCATGCGGTGAAGTAGCCGAGTTTCACGGGTACCACCCTTTCGAGAGAAAATCACTCTGTAGTGTGATGGGTACTTATAGTGACTATAAGTTCACTACTTCTGCGTGTCAACGATGAAACTTTGTCATTATTTATACATAAGCTGCCAAACTTCTGTTAAGCTGCGGCTATGCCTAGAGAAGATGGATCGCTTCAGCCGCAGCGGCCATGACCGACCCCGAGGCCCTGAGTCCACTGCTCCGGCACATCGCCAAGGGCTCCGCCACGACCCGCGCCCATCTGGCCCGGACGACCGGGCTATCTCGCAGCTCTGTGTCGCAGCGAGTAGACGCCCTGCTGTCGAATGGCCTGGTAATTGAGGACGGGACGGCCCCCTCGGACGGAGGGCGCCCGGCACTGCGGCTACGGATCAACGCGGAGGCAGGCCTGATCCTCGTTGCCGACCTTGGGGCGACGCAAGCGCGATTCGCGGTCAGCGATCTCGCCGGCGCCGAGCTAGCCAGTGGTGTCCAGGAACTGGTCATCGACCAAGAGCCAATCCAAGTGCTCGCCTGGGCCGACAGGCACCTAAGGGCCCTGCTGGATACTGCCGGCCGAGAAGCGCGAGACGTGCGCGCCGTCGTCGTCGGCATGCCCGCACCAGTGGAGTTCGGCACCGGAACCGCTGTCAAGCCGCCCCTCATGCCCCAATGGGACGGATACCCCGTGCCCGGATATTTCGCAGAGCGTTACGACGCTGACACCCTCGTAGACAATGACGTCAACCTCATGGCCCTCGGCGAGCACCGAGCCGTACATCCCGACCTCGAACACCTCCTGTTCATAAAGGTCGGGACCGGTATCGGATGCGGCATCATCGTCAGCGGCCAACTGCACCGCGGCGCCGACGGAGCTGCCGGAGACGTCGGGCACATCCGCGTTCCTGGCTGCGATACCCCATGCCGGTGCGGCAACAGCGGATGCCTTGAAGCCGTGGCCGGGGGGCAGGCACTGGCAAGCCATCTCACGGCAAAGGGAGTAGCCGCCGCGACCGTCCGCGACGTAGCACGCCTAGCCGCACACGGCAACACACTAGCCCGGCAGGAAGTGCGGGCTGCAGCACAGCACATCGGCGAGGTGCTCGCCGCCGTAGTCAGCTTCGCCAACCCTTCCGCCATCATCGTCGGAGGAGCGCTGGCCCAGCTCGACGAAGTACTGCTGTCCGGGATTAAAAGCGGAGTCCACGGCGGAGCGCTGCCACTCGCCCAGCGATCACTCCGCATCGGAGCCAGCGTCCTCGGCGAGCGAGCTGGCACGGCCGGCGCCATCGCGCTAGCCCAGGAACGCGTGCTCTCAGAAGAGGGCATCGCGAACCTCCTCCGCATCCGCAGGTCAGGGTAGCTCTGGCCAGCCCGGCGAGCCCATCGGCCGACGGGCCCGAATCGCTGCAGAAGCCGGGGGTCGGGTTGCGGAGGCTTTGGCGCGCCCCTCCGGCCAGCCGGTGGGGCGGGACACAAATGCACGGCAAGCACGGGCGCCTTTGCGATGTGCGTGAGGATCGTGTCGCGCCGATGTAAAGGTGTATCTGAGCCTGGCCCGCCTGGTCACCAAGTTCTTCGGATAGGCGCAGAGCCTGCCCAGGTGGGCGAGGGCCTCGCCGAACTGGCCCAGCCAGCGGCAGGCGCGGCTGAGGCCGGTATAAGCCCTTGCCTGCCCATTGCGGTCGCTTTGGCGCCGAGCGGCGGCCAGCGCGATCTGATGCGTGTCCGCCCAGTCACGCCAGTGTCCCTGCCGCTCGAAATAGTGGACCATCGTCCACGGAAGCTCTGTCCAGCCCGGTAGCGGCGCTGAACTGGATGGCCGCTAGCAGTACGGGGTACTCGGCCTAGAACCAGAGCCAGGCCGGTGTTATGTGCGTGCAGCGCGGCGGCGATCCTTACTGCCTCGGCCGCCGCGCGGTGCCGGTCACTGGTCCGCCTGGCCCGCTGGGTGATGGCGAATGCGTGATCTTCAGTTTGGGTGTCGAGCCAGGGACGTTAGCAGGCGGCCATCGAGGAGCTCGATCACCCACCGATAGAGCAAGAAGCCGAGTTCGCTGCGCTGGTAGGCGTGGCTACTGGGGTCTTCGGCCAGCGCGATCTGTGGGAACGCGCGGTGCAGCGCTGCCCATAGCGGTTCGAGCCGGGCGTAGGTGCGGGCACGCCAGCGGCGGCGCAGCGGGGTGGCCACGATCGGTCCCCACACCGGAAGCGTGGCACCGATGACGCAGATAAGGATCGCGGTGCTGGTCAGCGTGATCTCGAATCCGCACTGGGCCGGTGCCACCGGTGAGGTGCAGTGATAATCGGTGCCCAGCGGTGACTGGAGCGCGGCGGCCTCGGCGATGACGTAAATGACCTTCTCAGCCAGGTAGATCAGGCCGAGCATGCTGCCTGCCGCGAGCAGGCGCAAGCCAAGACGGAGATAGCGGCGCTCGCGGGCGAGCTGCGCATACCGCCAGGACAAGCTCAGGAGTTCCGCTAGGGGGGTGCCCAGGAATGCGATATAGATCGCGATGTAGATCAGCAGTACCGGCCGGGTCCGGTACAAGATGCCGAAGTCGCCGAGGCGCCGTGGCAGCGGCGCCGCGGTCATAAAGCTCACTGCCATCACGATGAGCGATACGACCAGGAGCTGGAACCTGCGGCGGATCCTGGGATAGGCATCAGCCGGGGAATAGCTGATGGTCAGCTGGAGGGTGAGCAGCGCGAACGCGGCGATCAGCACGCTGAGGTTGCTGAGCAGGCGGCCGAGCTGTGGGTAAAGGTGGTCTGCATCGATTTGCGCCGTGTAGGACAGCAAGAAGCAGGCCATGGCCAGCGCGACGAAGACGACGATCAGCAGGTACTGGCCGGACTGGTGGCCGGACCTTCCGCTGTCGGCGGTCTTGATGACGGCGGCGAGTATGGCCAGCGAGCCGATGGTGAGGAATACCGCGTCAATCACGGGTCAGTTCCATCGTCGCCCCGGGCCGAACGCGGACTCTACCCGGCACATCCTGGCCTCGGCTTCCGGGCTGGCCGGGGCATGCAGGTCCAGTGTGATCCGCTCCATGAGCAAGGAGGCGAATGCTTCGGCCTCTTCTTCTTCGGCATCGGTGTAGCCGGAGCGAGCGAGCATGCTCCGGATAAGTTCCTGGCTGAGGTCGGGGAACAGCAGGCACGCGAACTCGCTGTCGCTGACCGGGACCTGGTGGTGGCCGAAGACCATGTGACCGGTCTCGTGGCCGATGATGTGCAGCTGATGAAGCTTCGTAGTGTCCTGCTCGTAGAAGATGTAGTCTGCCCCGGGCAGCGCGATCCACAGGCCCGAGCACTCTGGTGTCGTCTGGACCGGCACGAATTGAGTGCTCGACGCCGCTGATACTCCAGGCTGGTACGGAACTGCTCCAGGTCGAACGGATCCGAGACGCGCAGAGCCTTGATTCTGTCGTGGCAGCGCTGGCGGAGTTGCTGGTCTAGCATTCCGCTCACCTCCCCCGAGGGTGGGCTGTTACCTTGCGGTTTGGTTGACCGGCTGAGGGGATGGATGTCTACCTTCACACGTGGCGCTTGAAACTCTTTGTGTATAGCTTGTCACTTAATGCAGTTTCCCGCCAGTGTGATAACTCTGTGGGCAGCTGTCTGTGTAAGCCGAGGGCGATGACGGGATGGCCAGGGCGCTCTGCGGGATGCGATCACCGCCGTGCGGAGGCGTTCCACGACCGGTGGCGGGGTGTCTCCGGTCACCACTTCGAGCATGGGCTTCGACATGGCGCGATGCCCTGAGCGGCTTTCCAGGTGCGGAACGGAGCCGGTTCATGTTGCGCGGAAAATGCTTGAGAAGGAAGCGTGCGTCGCTGCGCCGCCGGTAACGCGACCCTGCGGCATGCTCTACGCCCAGAAAGTTTCTGGCCCGGGAGTGGAATCGGCGGGGAAGCATGACATGTAAGAAGGTTGCCAAGCTCCGTGTCGTTCCTGCGCGCCGCGGATCCCCGATGGACCGTCGGGGGCGGTCTTGTGACGTAAGGAGGCGTCGCTACATGGCAAGTTCATACCGGCTCGCGTTCCGTGGTGCATAGGGCGCGGCCAGATGTCCGAATCCACCTTCGACGACTATAGCGATGCCGAGGTCGTGGCGATGTTGCGCAAGCACGAGTTCCATGGGCCGATCTGGGATCACTACGCCGGATACCTGTGCCGGTACGGGCTATCGGTTCTCACACCATGGGTCAGGAGCAAACGGATCTTCATCGAGATGAGAAGGAGGGGGATCAGGTGCTGCGGCCCAGTGGTGATCGATGATCAGAGCGCCCGGGACCTAGCGACCGACGCAACCGTTCACGCGATAATCCCGTTCCAGGCGATGCTGAAGAACGACCAGTGGGATCCGCACGGCCCGGCGACCTTAGCGCACGCGTTCATCATCGGCTGCCTTCAGCAGTTCCCTAACGTTTACCGGGCTTGGCTGCGCCGCAAGTTCGGGACGGAGCTTGAGAGGCTGGAGTTCCTGCCGGGCAACGACGAGGTAGCCGGGCGCCTCGAAGAGCAAGCGCGTGAAGACCCGCTGCGGGCATTGTTCGGTGGTGATCCGGAAAGGATCTTTATCGCCCGCGAATGCCAGCGGGACCTGCTGGCACTCCTGCCTGATGAACTCAGGGCCGTGATCCAGCTCGTCGTTCAGGGCTACACGTTCACGCGGGCCGCGAAGGTTCTTGGCGAGGACCCCGAGAAGCTTCAGGCGCGGCTGTATCGGATCCGTCCCCGGCTTTCGCAGCTGTGGGAAGCACGCGACGGTGACCCGGATTTCTAAGGTCAGCACCCCGGTAAAGCCGTAGGCAAAATGTGGAGGTACATGTGGACCAGAAAGAAGAAGGGGTCAGCCCGGTGGAGCTGCGCGAACTCAAGCAGCTTCTTGCGCGCTCGTCCCTAGCAGCGGGCCTGTATATGCCCGGAGATGACACGGTTCCCGCTGTGCGCGTCCAGCAGACTGCCATGAAGGCGAAGGAACTGTCACTGATTCGGTATGCGGTAGGTATCGAGCTCGTGCCCGGACGCATCGTGGGAGTGCTCATCAACGAGCATGGCACTCGGCTAGCTGACGAGCAGCTTGTGTTGGCTGACATGGAGGTCCAGACGGTTGTCTCCGGGGCTGCGTCGGTGACTGCCGCTCTCGTGGACGCTGTCCCGTCCGCGAGGGCCGCCTGCGGGCGGGTGGCGCTTGGCTTCCAGCTCGGCGGGCCGGTTGACACGACGACCGGGACGGTGCTGTTTTATCACAAGGCCCCACCTCGCATGCCAGGGCCGATCCAGGACATCAGGTGGCCGGATAAGCAGCCGCTAAGCCGGATGCTTGAGGATGCCACTGGCTTGCCTAGCTTTATCGAGAACGACGCCAACGCCTATGCCCTCTTCCAGCTATGGTTTGGTGCCGGGCATGAAACGTCACGGTTCGCTGTCGTATTGATAAACGAGGGAGTGGGCGGCAGCCTGGTCATCGATGGCCGCTTGTTCGACGGCCCTATGGAGCTCGGAAATCTGAGCGTCCTCCCCGACAAGGTCGACAATGCCCGCCCCTGCGATTGCGGTGGCATAGGCTGCCTGGAAACGACTGGCGGTATCCACGGCATCTTGGAAAACGTCTACAAGTACGCCCACCGAACGGTGGACAACGTAGTCGATGCCGCAGCTTTGGCTGAACGGTATGACACACGGGGAGCTGCGGAAGCATTCAGAGTCGCTGGTCATGCCAACGCCAAGGGCATCGGCATTATCATCAACTTCGCCCGTCCCGAGCAGGTCGTCGTCTACGCACCCCAGGTGATGACCGAACATGGCCGCGCGGCGGCCGCGGAGTTCTTGACTGAACTCGGAGAGTTTTTCTCCTTCTGCCACCCTGCCCTCCACGGCAGCGCCAAGCTGCGGATCGAACCAGTGCGCCCTTATGACGGGGCACACGGCGCTGCGCTGCTGGCACTGGAACGCTGCTTCGATATCCTCCCCGAAAACGCCGCCGCGCCCGTAGGGAAACCGCAGTGACACAACCTCTTGCTGGCGGCTCAGATGACCAGTGGGCCATAGGGTTCGACGTCGGCGGCACCAAAATCGCCGTCGGCGTCGTGGCCGGTAACCGCATCATCCACCGCCAGCAGATTCCGGTCACACCAGACGTGGACGCCGCGCTCCCCACCGTCCTCGCCGATCTAGCCCGCGATCTTCGAGTTCGGTACCCGGCCATCGCTGCCATCGGCGTGGGCGCCGCCGGGATGATCGACTGGCCGACCGGCCACATCCGCTGGGCACCGAATAACACCTACTGTGACCTGCCGCTGCGACAGGCCCTCGCAAGCGAAACGGGGCTCCCGATCGTGGTGGAGAACGATGCTAACGCCGCCGCTTGGGCTGAAGCGCGCGCCGGAGTCGGCGTTGGCCATTGCGACATCATCGTTCTGAGCGTCGGCACGGGCATCGGCGGCGGGATCATCCTCAACGGCGCGCTGCAGCGCGGTCAGACCGGTATAGGCGGTGAGGTCGGGCATCTCATCGTCAACCCCGACCGCGGGCACCGCTGCGGATGCGGCGCTACCGGCTGCCTGGAGGCCATGGCATCAGGCACGGCTCTGGGTCGGCTCGGCCGCGCAGCCGCAGCCGCTGACCCCGGCGGGATGATCGCCGCTTTGGCTGACGGTGGGCGAATCACCGGCGAAACCGTCTTCTGCGCAGCCAGCCACGGCGACCAGGTCGCTTGCCAGCTTTTCGCGGAACTTGGCTACTGGCTTGGCATCGGGATCGCCTCGCTGGTAGCCCTCTATGATCCAGAGCTCGTGGTTATCACCGGCGGCCTAGTCGCGACCGGAGAGCTTCTGCTCGATCCGACGCGTACTGCCTTCGAGCGTTTCGTGTTCGCCCGGGACCGCCGTTCGCTACCCGCCATCGTCCCCGCTCAGCTAGGCGCTGATGCGGGGATTATCGGTGCCGCGCTCCTTTCCCTCGAGGCATCCGGCACCACGCAGTTCCGCCGCATGGAATGCCACCGGGTCGCGGAAAGCAACTCCACCTCATCCAGCGAAGCAATGCGTTAGCACGCCCGCGTTTCTCATTTATAACGGCTAGAACGAATGATGCCGCTGCGTGAGCATCCTCACATCAGCACCCAGATGTCGGAAACCTTGGCGACATCCGACATGTAAAAGGCATCCACCACCCCTGAGGTGAGCAGAGGCGGACTCGCCGCACCTGGCGCCGAAGGGACGGTGGGTCGTCACAACTGGTGCAACGCACTGGCCGGACCGACGCCGCTCCTGATGTCCGCGTCGCTTCTTTCACAAGAGCACGGCGATACGGGCATAAGACGGAACCCAGGCCACCCACCCAGGCTGCCTGAAGTCGGCCATAGGACGCGATATCCGCAAGCGGGAAGGTACTTAGCAATGTCGCCAGCCACACACGGCACTGCAGCCGTTGCAGCGTCCGCCGCCATTCACACCGCCAGTATCCGGGCGCTCACCCTGTCCGCTGCCAGGATGAGCTCGTCCTGGCACCAGCCGGGTCTGACGACCCGGATACAAGGCGACATCGCCGGTCAGCCGCTGCAGGACATCTTCGGCAACTACGCGGCCTATGTCACCGGCATTTTGCTCATTGTCGTGAGCATCCTCATCATTTGGGCCTTCCAGCGCGGACAGCCGATCGAGCTCGGGCCGGTCAAGATTGGCCGCCTCCGCGGGAGGACCTCCCGCCAGCCACCGCGCAAGGAGACAGGAGCCGACCAGCACATGCTCCCCGCCGCGAACCCCGAAGACGTCACCAGGATCTATGACGTTAGCAACGCGGCGCAGTTCTACGGCGCTATCGCCGTCAACTACGACCAAGGCAACAGCGTCAACTTGCTCGCTACTCATATGGAAGTCATCGCAGTGGTCAGCCGGACCCGCGAAACCAAGCCCAGTGCGCAGATTCTCGACCTGGGCGGCGGCACTGGCCATGCAGTGGCCACGCACTTCTTCAACGACAGCTGCATCCGGTGGACATATGTCGATTTCAGCCCGGCAATGGTCGGCCAGCTCCAGCAGCATCTCGCAGGGCGGCCGCTCTACGAGAACCTCCAAGTCTACGTCGAGGACATCAACCAGGTCTACCGGCGCCTCCATGGAAAGCATTACGACATCGTGCTACTGAACCTGGTCTGCTCCTCCATGCCCGAGCCACCCAACTTCGCCCGGCTAGCCCAGCTCATTAGCCCGGACGGGTTGCTCATCGTCAGCGACATTAACCCCCAGTACACCTATGCCCACCCGTACTTCAAGGGCACCACTGCAGAAGGCGCCAAAGTGGCGCTGAGTACCCGAGCAGTCGAGCCCCTCGACGTGCTCGCCCGCGCGCGGGACGCAGGACTCCAGCTAGCAGAGATGAAGAAGATCGGCGACGCCGAGCTGAGTTACTCATATATTGCCGTCTTCGCGAATAGGGTGCATCCAGGCGGCAACCACCAGGGCCAAGTCGGCCATCTCCTCCCCACCTGAAAGCGGCCGCATCTTCCCTTCGGCTACGTCATGCGGCGCTGCCCGGTCCGGGGATCTGCGCATCGCTTCCCTTTTCCTCGCGGGTGTCCTCAGCTGGGCCTGGGGAGTATGACGTTCCCTGAGTCGGGCCCGATACTGCGTGCTCGGCCCCTGTTAACTCAAGGCCCGAGGGTATTCTCTGGGTGTGATCGGCCCCGTTGGGCGGCAGGGTCGGGGGGCACCTTGGGGGGGCAGAATGGCGCTTGCGGCCGCCAATCCCGGCTCGCTGCCGCTAGCGCTAGTTAACGTTTTACCAGCTCAATGCCTATGCTGACCTCCGTGATACCGTTTGGCTGGAGCTGATAAGGAAGAGGTCCCTGGTTCAAGTCCAGGTAGCCCCACCAGCAGTTTTCCGGGCGGTCGACTCGCCTGGCCCTAGATGTGGTCCTACGGTTTGTAGGGCCGAATGCGTGAGACCCCCCGGGGGCCCGATCCCCGGGGGTCTCCGTTTGTCTGTAGCGTTTCGGTGGTCAGGCGGCTTCCCGTGTCGTGTCGTCCTCGTCCTGGACGTAGAGGCGGCTGACGGCCTGGTTCATCGCCTTGAGGATGGCGGCCCGGTCCTGGGCGAACAGGTGGCCGTAGATGTTCTTGGTGGTCTCTATCCGGCTATGCCCCATCTGGTTGGCCACCTGCATGTCTGTCGCGCCTGAGGCGATCAGGAGCGAGGCGCAGACGTGCCGAAGCTCGTGGGCGGTGTACTTGACGATGCCGTCCTTGTGGGAGGCGGTATAGCCCTGAGCCAGGGCCAGGTAGCGGCGCCACATCGCGTAGCCGAGGTATCCGCCGCGCTCGCCGTTGATCAGCCTGGAGTACATCCGGCCTTCCGACTGTTCGCGTGGAGCCGCGTGGCGTTGCACGAGGCGCCGCACCGCGGGCATGGCTATGTCTGGGATGGCGACGACCCGCTCGGCGGCCCGCGTCTTCATATCCGCGCGGATATCGCGGCGCCCGCCTGATTCGCTCGCCGTCCGGTCCACGGTGATCCACTGGTCGTCGAGGTCGACGCTCTCGATCGGGACCGCGACAGCTTCTTCCCAGCGGAGCCCGGTGAAGGCCATGACCATCGCGACATCGCCGAGGCCCGGCTTGAAGTGGTCGAGCGCCTCGGCCAGGCGAAGCACCTGTGGAATGCTGGGGATAAGTATCCGCCGCCTGGTCGAAGCGCCCCAGCCGGTACGCAGCTCCAGGGCGGGATTTACGGGGACGATGCGTTCTTCCCGTGCCCATGCGAACAGTCGCCGTAGAACCGCCGCTACGGTGCTCTTGGTGCCCGGTGACGCGGAAGTCCCGTCTTGCAGAGTCAGGCCGCGCACGGTCTCGTTGAGTTCCGGGAGATCCAGGTCCCCGATCCACGCGTTGCCGAGAACCGGAAGGATGTAGATGTTCAGGCATGACCGTTCTTTGGCCAGTGACGACTTTGGCCGCGGGGAGTTCATGAGGGCCCGGCGTCGCGCCTGGTCGAGGGCGGATAGCCAGCGCATCCGATCGGCCACAACGTGGAGCAGTCTTTGGCTGACGGGCATGTGGTCGGGGTCGCCCGGCTCGACATGTTCCCAGGTGTATCGGCTGGGGTCGGTTGCCGAAATTCCGAGCATCTCAGTAAGCCATGCCTTGCGGTCACCGCGGTGGTCGGCCAGCGTCTTACCGGACCACTTGCGCGAGACCAGGACTCGGCGTCCTGCGTAGCCGAGATACTCCGGGCGGTGTGCCTTACCCTTGCAAGCGCCGGGGTGCAGGCCCGGCCGGGCGTTCTTGGGCTGGATGCCGTAGCGGAGCCAGTTCGCGCAGGTGGGTGAGCAGGGTTCGTAGCGGAGCGTGTCGGCGAGCCGGTCGCCGTGTGCGGCCTGGTCGCCGGTGGCGGCGTGGTGGCAGTCGGCGAGTTGCTTGGTCAGGTATTTGGTGAGGTAGCCGATGCAGCGACTAGCGTCTTTCGTTCCAGCGAGCCTACGCCGACGACCGCGAGCGACCCTCGTCTGACTCGATGCGTCACTTATGGCCGTGAGCCTGCTCATATCCCTTAGCTGTACATCTCAAAGCTGCCCAACGCTGCCGAGTTCAGCCTTACTGGATCAAGGCGGCGTCGCTCCGCGCCGCCGCGCACGCGCCGGGCGTGCGGCCCTGGCGGGCCGACCCGGCGCGGTGTCGGCGGA
Source organism: Streptosporangiaceae bacterium (assembly GCA_019245115.1). Lineage (GTDB taxonomy): Bacteria > Actinomycetota > Actinomycetes > Streptosporangiales > Streptosporangiaceae > JAFARZ01. The sequence continues at coordinate 75,989 of JAFARZ010000358.1, forward strand.
TCTCTCGGCCCGATTTCGCAGCAGATCTACCGGCGCGCACCGGCTACGTATGGTCATCTGCCTTTGGCGGTACAGCATGTGCGAGCTTGTCAGCGAGGTAGTCGATGAACGGGTCCAGGCTGTCAGCCGGGATGTCCGGGTCACCCTCGAAGCCCAGCATCCGGACGAACCGCTCGCGAACAAATGCGGTACGAGTCTCGACTGAGTCGGCAGACGCGGGACCGGTCCAGAGGTAGATGTACACCTGTCTGCCTAGCCTGATGGCTTCCCGGAGTCGGCGGGGCTGTGACGAACCGCCCATGCCTGTGAATGCCATGACCGCCATCGGCATGATCGTGCGCCGGTAGTGCCGGTCGCCGTAGGCGAGGAGCTTAGTGTAGGGCTGACCCGCCTGCTTGGCCAGGTCGGCAGCCAGAAGCCCCGTTGCCGCATCAACGGCCCTCGCCGGTGACCTACGCCCCCACGCACGAGAGGGTCGGCGGCGAAGCTTCCCGTCGCGGCCCACGTGGCGCAGCAGGGTCCCCCCGTTGGCATGGACTGTGTAGTTAGAGAGTGGTGCGTACAGCCTGCGGTAAACACTGCGCGCCGCGTTGTTTTCATTGGCTGCGTCGATGGCCGTCACCATGCTCCACACGGACAGGTAACTACCGCTTGGAGTGCCGAGCCTCGCCACGCATTCTCGGATCACCTGCGCCGGAGCGAGGTCGGTCTCCTCAATGTAGGACAGCCCGTCGCCAAGCGCCTTGAGGTTATCGGCATGTAGCTTGGCTATAGCATCCGGAACCCGGAGGCAGTAAATGCCAAGGAGCAGCCCTTCCACGCTCGCCCGGGCCAGCATGGCCGCTGCCTCCCGATGCCGTCCACGGACAGCGCGGTGAGTCTCACGCTGAAGCCACAGGAGCCGGAACATCGCGAGCTGGGCAGCATCGGCACTACTGGACGTCATGCCCGCCCAGGAACGAAGGGTCACCAGCCGACGCGCTGCCAGCCGCATCCTGTACCTGCTGATCAGGTCAGGAGAAGGCAGCATCCCAAGAATCGCCGACCAGAGATATGGCGCAAACCGCGCCAAGAACCAAAAACGCCCCGTCGGCGGCAGCGGATCCTGAATGCCCAGGTCACTCAACGTCATGCATTCCATACAAACGCGTTGGCGGACTCCTCCATACTGATTTTCACTTAAGTGAAGAACATCGAAGCTAGTGCCCGTCACTTCCCGTGGTCGGACCCTGCCCATCCTGTCGCACTCCAGGACAGACCGGTCAAGCGGCGCCGCCGTGCGGAGGTGCGCACCGCAGCCCCCGCGCCTGCCGTGAGGGGGCATCATCGCGCATCAGTGGCCTAGTCACGGCCTCCGCGTCCAGCGTGCTTGCCACGCGCCCATTCATTGCTCGACGATATACTTCGTCCGACCCTGAATCGACCGCCACTTAGGGACTCGGGCCTATTAGGAAGAACGGCCGGACTTGGCAGGCGCTTGGGCTGGAGCAGGTATCCCAGGCTTGACGGTATGGCGGCGAGCGATCTTGCGTCTGAGCGACCGGAGCTTTCGGCGCCAAAACGCACGCGGAGGTCGAGGCAGGTAGGAAAGCTTCTTCACCGTTCGAGTCAGCTCAAATCGCAGCTCGCGCTCAGAGTCCCAGAAAGCATCGAACTCACCCTCGGCCAGATCCTCGTAATCGTGCGGACCGTATTTGAGCAGCTTCAGCCTGTACTGGTAGGAATCCCGGAACAAGTCGACAGTCGGGTCAGCATTCCTCGAAAGCGCGATGATCCGGTCAGCCACCCAGCTGACCCGGGAATTAACGAAATCGCGGAGAGCCCAGGTTGCTTGTCGCGCAGCCAGCTCCCGTTCCCGCAGCTCCCGCTCCACCTTGGCCTTGTCGTACTCGGGCCCGAACGCGAAGTTCTTCATCACGCGGACGGACTGCTGGGCCTCCCACGCCTCTTTTGCCAACTGCTCCAGGGAGGTGGTGAGCAGCTCGCCGAGATCGAGTACGTCCTTCACCCACCGCTCCTCCAGCTGCTTGCGGGTTTCCACGCGCGGCACAACGTAGAACTGGATCAGGAACTGCACCACGAACGCGGAGGCTGCACCAATCAGGTATGGGAGCAGGACTTTCATCTCTCACCACGTTTGGCGCTCGGGCCCTGATGGGCGTGCATCCATGTGCTCATGGTAACGAACAGCATACAGCGATTACTCACAGCGAACCGACCCCGATGTGCCGCTCCGTTTCCGCCGATCAGCACCGGTAGGCGAGTGATGCGGACCGCGGACCGTACGCTCGCCGCCTTGGTGCGGGAGCCTCATCCGCTGCCGATTATGTAGCCCTCCAGGACAGGCCGGTCAAGGGCAGCAGAGCTGTCGCTACGCGATGGCGCAAGCGCCACCCTTGACAGTCCTGTCCTTGCGGGCGGGTTTGGCAGCGATCGGACGAGGCCTCCTTAGGACTCATCCAGGCAACCGGCCCGCCCCCGGAGGGAACCATGGCGGCAACCCGCTTCCAGTGCACGCTCACCATCGCGAGTGGGCCCGCGTGCCAGTCGTACGCACGCGTGACGATCGTCGACTCGGAGGGTGCCACCGCCCGCGGATGCTCTCGGCATGCTGTCGCGGCACTTGACGGGATCATCGGTGCCTACGTTGATTGGGAGGATTCCAGAGGTCTCAACGAGTGGGAGCGCCAGGCCCTTGATCTGTCTGAGGAGCGGAGCCAGCTCGCGTGGAATTCCGTCGGTTCAGAGCTGGCCCCGCGGCCCTAGAACTGGCCCTACGTTGGCCCTAGGATGGCCGGGTCAACGCGGGGGAATGCAGGGGAATCGGCAGGGTCAGTCCATCTGGATTGGCAGGTCAGAGGCACGATAGCGCTACCTGGTCGGCAGGATCGACACCCTGATAAGGAAGAGGTCCCTGGTTCAAGTCCAGGTAGCCCCACCAGCATGAACGTTGTCAGAGGCCCTACCTCCTCGGTGAAACGGGGGGCACTTTGGGGCGTGGCGAGGCCGTTCAGGCGTCGGCGAATAATCGTTCGGCTGATCCATGACGGCGGATCGCTGACAAGTGCCGGATAGGGTACTCGGCGCACTCAGCTTGAGGTTCTGCGGCTATGTGGGTGAGATGGCCGTATGGAGATCCGCGAACTCTCCGCTGACGAACGCCCTGAGATCAGTTTGCCGATACAGGCGTATGCGTTCCAGGCGTCACCTGCAGATGACCGGCTCGCCGAGACCCTGCGTAACAACCAGCAGTATTACGCCGGTAACGTGACGCTTGTGGCGGAGGAGGACGGCGTCCCCCTGGCCGACGCCTCAGCGATTCCGATGCGGCAGAACGTCCGCGGGATCGTCTTTCCGATGGCCGGCATAGCCGGAGTGGCGACATTGCCGCTGGCCAGGCGCCGCGGGTATGCGCGTGCGCTGGTTACTCAGTTGCTGGGCCAGATGCGAGATGCAGGACACGTCCTGAGCGCCCTGTATCCGTTCCGGCCGTCGTTCTACCAGCGTTTCGGCTTTGTCGGGCTGCCAAGGACGCGGACGGTCCGGTTTCCGCCAGAGTGCCTCACGGATCTGATGCGTGCCGAACTGCCGGGTGAGGTCACCTGCGAGCCGGCTAAGGCCGGCTATCCCGCATACCGCGAATTCACCCAGCGGCTACTGCGGGAACAGCATGGCTTCTCCGTGCTGCCCGATTACAGGACCATGGAGTTGAGGGACGCCCGCGACCGCTGGCTCGTAATGGCCCAGGCCGACGGTGAGGTGATCGCAGCGACGACATACCGGATCACCGGGCACGCGGGCGTACTGGCCGCCGACGACATGCTGACCGCTAATCCCCTTGGGCGAGCACTGCTGCTGCAGTTCTTCGCCCGCCATGTCGACCAGGTCCGCGAGGTCGAGGTCCAGGTCCCCGCAGGGGAACTACCCGAACTATGGGCGACCGATCTGACGGCGGTGACGCAGGCGAAAACGTCGTTCCCGGACTCGCCAGCACCAATGGCCCGGGTCCTGTCCCTGACCTCGCTCGCCGGGCTGCCGACCAGTCCGGAACGTGTCACCGTGGAGATCACCTCGGACCCCTACATAGGCGGCCGGTATGTGCTGGATGGCAGGTCCGGATCGCTCGAGATCACCCACGACGCCGCGGCCGGAACCGGCGCTACCCTGACGGCCGCGGGACTATCCGGCCTCGTCTACGGCGTTCTCGATCCAGACGAGGTGGTGGTACGCGGGTTCGGCGACATCCCCCGCGACACGGCAGCGGCACTACGCGGACTGTTTCCCCGCCGCCAGCCCTACCTATTTGCGAGATTCTGAAGCCAGGATCATGCCAGATGCCTCGGCACCGTGGTCCCACCGTGCCGCAGCCGTTCTATAGCCTGGGCAGTCGCGGCCGTATCGGGATCATCTTCGCCCAGAAGTAGTCGGCGTGCATCAAGGACTTCGTGGTAAAGCTTGAGCGCTACATCGTGGCGTCCCTGCGACGCGATCGTCCACGCCAGCTCATGCGTCGCTGTCAAGATGTCAGGGTGGTTGGGGCGGAGCAGGTGGCGGCGGGCCTCAAGGACCTCACGGTAGATCGATTCGGCTTCAGCCCAGCGCCCCTGGATACCGGCAGTCCAGGCCAGCTCGTGACGAGTCCACAGGGTACGGGGATGCTCGTCGCCGAGAACTCTGCGCCTGGCAGCAAGGATCCCCACCAAGGCGTGCTCGGCTTCCCGTCCCCGCCCCTGGTTGGCAACAGTCCAGGCCAGTTCGTAGCGCGACATGAGGGTGTCCGGATGCTCGTTACCCAGAAGGCGGCGGCGGACATCGAGCACTTTACGGTAGGCGGTCTCGGCTTCGGCCCAGCGCTCCTGGCAGGCTGCGATCCAGGCGAGTTCATGCCGCGTCCAGAGCGTGTCAGGGTCCTCTGGGCCGAGGATCCGCTCGCAACTTGCCGCGATCTTGCGGTAGACCGGCTCGGCTTCTCGCGGCTCGTGTAGGTACACAAGAAACCACGCCAGGTGGCGTTGGACTCTGAGACTGGCTGGGTCATCATCGGGAAGATGAGGCAGCTTGTCCAGAGCATCCTGGGCAAGGCGCCGAGCCTCAGCCACGAAGCCGTAGGAATAGTAAGCCCAGGCGCACCTCGTCGCCACCCATATCAGGTCACGAAGACGCGCGTCATCAAGCTGGTCGCCAACGGTCTGGAACAAGGCGTGTACATGCGGTCCGTGGACAATGAAGGTGGGCCAGTTCGCTGACTGCTCAGCGTCAAGCTGGCCAATCGCGCCGACCAGAAGGTCTACTGATGTACAGCGGATGAGTGCCGCGTCAGTTAAGGGGTCATCGTCTGCTCGCAGATGCGTGCGGCTAACGTCGGCAATGACCGGATGCAGTACCACGTCTCGCGGGCCTGCTCCTACGTTCTCCGTCCGGGTGAATTCGATCAAGCTGAGGTGCCGTAGCTGTTGCAAGCTCTGCTCAAGTTCGTGCTGCATATCGGCGTCGCCGACGGAACCAAGGATGCCCCGCAGGTCCTGTGGCCTGAGCAGGCCGCGCGGAATCGGGGTCGGGGATGCGTAGCAAGACAGCAGCCGGAGCAACAGGCGTGCCTGCGGCACGCCCCTACGGCTCAAGTCGTCCAGGGAGATCTCGAAGGTCCGGATCGGGATCTCCCTCGCGCTGGCTGACGTGCGCAGTTCCGGTGCCTGCGTCAGCATCCGGGGAGTCTTCCGCGGATGATCTAGTTCCACCTCGTAGTCACGGAACGATGTCACTGATGCCGAATCCGATCCCAGGTACGAACCCGCCGTCCGCAGAACCAGCGGTAGGCCACCGAGCCGCCGCGCGAGCGAGTGTGCTTGGGAAACGTCACCAGCGTGCGGCGCTCCGTCCAAGAGCACCTGCGTTGCGTCGGCGTCCTCCAGCGGGCCAACCTGCACGATGCGCGCGTGCCTGCCCCAACACGATGGGTCGCCGGTGCGACTGGTAACCACCACCAGGCCGCGCTTGGTGGAACGCAGCCATCCCGTGCTGTCTGCGGGCGTCCCAGCGCTGCCCCCGGAGGAACGCGTGCCGATCACGACCGGCATCGGCCGCGCCAGTACTGAGGGATCGTCAGCGTTGTCGAATATGAGCAGCCATCTGTGCCGGGCTCTGTGCAGCAGCCGCCACAGCCGGTCAGGCGCATCGGTCTTGCCGGTACCGATCGCCTCGACGTCTGCTGCGGCAGCCGCCAACTGCCGCGCCACAGTCGCTAAGGCGCCGGTCAGGCTCGACGGGTCGGTGGCAGACACGAACCAGACGTCGGTGTGCCGCCATCGGGTTCGAGTGCGCTGGACTTCCTCGGCAAAGGCCGAGGCGATGGTCGATTTCCCGGCGCCGCCCATCCCGGTCAGGACCACGAAGTCACCGGACGGCCTGCGCAACAACTGGCCCAACACCGTCAGTTCCGCATCCCTGTCACGCACAAAGGACGGCAGAAGTCCTGTCGGCACGACCACGGGCAAGGCGGTTACCTGTCCCGCATCCGGCGTACCGGTCTGCTCATGGAGGCGCGGCAGCAAGAAGACGACGGCCGTCCAGGCGAATCCGCACACAGCCACGGCTGCCCCGTCAATCTCCGCGACGAGAGCATGGTCAGGAGACAGTCCCAATGCGGCCAGCGCGACAGCAGCCAGCACAGCTACGGCAACCAGAACGGCAAGCGGAATCGACCGCAGTCGCCCCCTGTAGGACACAGCGCACAGTGTGCCACCAATCAAGCCATGTTGGCGAAGAACCGGACAGAATAGTCGTAGGAACCTCCGCTGGATGGCATGGCGAGCTGATTAGCGCTCAGCCGACAGCGGGCCGGCCCGGCGTACCGGGGGCGACTATCCCGAAATGATGAACCGCTTCTAGCGGTTAGCTTGCTCCTCGGTCGGGGAGGAGCGAATGCGCGTGATACGACTTCCGAGGTCGGCACCGCCTGGTAGTGACGCTCGGCGGCGTCTATCACTTCGCTGGTTACTTCCTCGGTCTTCCAGTCATAGCGAGCGGTGTAGCGGGCGCACAGGCGGGCGGCTTTGCGGGCCGACTTTGGTTAAATCCTGAGAGGCCCAGGTGGGCTTGACCTGGGGAGACCTGCTCACTACCCGGCATACCGGGGGTAAGTCGTCCCCGGCCTGGGACTGTGCACCACCATAAGCTGGCGGTTTAGTGTCTGCCGCCGAGCACGGCCTGAAGATAGCTGCTTATCGCTGGTGCGGGCGGGTCCGTTAGGGGGATGTCCCAGCCGCAGATGCCCTCGGGATCGAGGGTGACGTGCAGCCCGTTGATGCCGGGTACGACGCGCGTGGATTGGCTGGCGCGGTCGAGTTGGCGCTGGAGCCAGACAGCTTGCGCGATCCGGTAGGCGGGAGCGGAGTAGGCGGCATCGTAGTGCTGGATGATCACGTCACGGGGCTGGAGCGCGGTGACGATCGGGAGCACGTCTCTGCTTTGGAGGTGGCACACTGCTGCGCGGGCAGGGTCGGTGCTGAGGTTGGACGCGTCGGCGTGGGCGATGACCAGGGTCACGTCGGGGAGTATGTCCGCGACTGCCTCTAGCAGGCCGTCGGCGAGAGTGGTGTCAGAGGTATGCCAGATGCCGCCGGCCGAGGTAGCGAAGGCCAGGCCGATCGCGGCTCGGTGGCGTCCGGCTTCCTCAGTGTGCGCGGCGGGGACAGCGTGAACGGTCAGGTCGCCGACCTTGACGGCGAGTTCCCCGTGCCCTTCGGTGGCGGGGTGGGCGAGGGTGATCACGTCGGCCATGCCGCCGGCGTGGTAGGGCGAGAACGCGGTGAACCGGGCCGTAGTGGTCGGGTTGGCGAGCAAGAGCTTGCGGGGACTGCCGGGGGCGGCGTGGCTGGCCATTGCCTCCAGGCAGGGGATGATCCCGGTGTAGTGGTCGGGGTGGAAGTGGGTGCAGGCGACCGCATCCAGCTCGGTCCAGGAAAACCATGTCCCGTGGGCGGTGGCGAGGATGCCCAGGGCGGCCGGGCCGGGGTCGACCAGGATGCTGGTGGCGGGGGTGCGCAGCAGGTATCCGCCGGCTCCGCCGGCGAGCATGCCGTAGCGGCAGCCGAGCGCGCCGAGCAGCACGACCTCCGCCGTGCCTGGAGCGGCGCGGGTGACCGGCCGGGTGAGCGCGCCGGGCTGGTGCATCGCGACGTCGGCGTCGTCGGCGGCTTCCAGGATCGCGGTTAGCTCCGCGTCACTGGCGCTGCGCAGCTTGTACGCCAGGTCAGCTTCGTGGCTGGCCGGGTCTCCTGGTGACTGTGTGACGGTGGGCTGTCCGGTCATGGACAACCTAGTATGCCGGTCCCAGCCGTCCGGCGCTGGTTAACGCCACGGCGCGGCGCAGATCACGCTGCGGCCGACGCTTAGGGTCAGATGCGGGCGGGCTGGCGGATGGCGACGCGTACAGCGGTGATCACGCGGGTCTGCTGCCGGGCGGTGAGCGTTACCGACGATGGCAGGTGGAGGGCATCGCGGCCGAGTTGCTCGGCGACCGGGCATGGCCGCGGCGCGCAGCCGTGATGTGCGCCGGTCAGGTGCAGCGGTGTCCATGGCGGCCCGGTCTGGATGCCGTCAGCGGCGAGGCAGGCGCCGACCTGGCTGGCGGTGGTCCCGGTGATATGCGGGTTGATGGCGATGGTGGCCAGCCAGCGGGTCGCGGTGGCCCACGGGGCTTGCTGCTGGAACATCAGGCCGTCCAGTCCGGCCAGTTCCTGGACGTACCGGGCGTGGATGCGCTGCTTGGCCGCGATGAGCTGGCCGGCGCGGTCAAGCTGGGCGCATCCGACTGCCGCGTGCAGGTTGGTCATCCGGTAGTTCCACGCGGGCTCGCCGTGCCGGTACTTGACCGGGTTGTCACGCGCCTGGTTGATCAGGTACCGGGCACGGGTCGCGGTGTGCTGGTCGTTGGTGAGGATGGCGCCGCCGCTTCCGGCGGTGATGAGCTTGTTGGCGTTGAAGCTCACTGCTGCCAGGCCGCTGCCCCCGGCCGGGCGGCCCCGGCAGGCCGCGCCGAGTCCTTGAGCAGCGTCTTCCACCATGGCAATCCCGTGCCTGCTGGCAACAGCACCGATGGCGTCGAGGTCGGCGGGATGGCCGAGCAGGTCAACTGGGGCGACCGCGGCGACTCCCCGGCCGGTAGCGGGATCGGTCAGCCGGCTGCCTTCGAGGCGGCAGTGCCGGGTGAGGAAGTCCTCCACCAGGTCGGGGTCTAGCTGCCAGTACTGCGGATCGATATCCAGCGCTGCCGGGTGCCCTCCGGCGTGGCGGACCGCGTTCGCGGTCGCGACGAACGTCCACGCGGGCACGATGACCTCATCACCGGGACGGACTCCCGCCAGCAGGAACGCGATGTGCAAGGCAGCGGTTCCGCTGCACGTAGCGACCGCGTACCGGACCCCGGCCAGCTCCGCCACCCCGGCCTCGAACCGGGCCAGGAAATCACCCGTCGGCCCGGCCTGTCCTGCGGCGATGGCCTGGGCCAGGTAGCCGGGCTCATTGCCGGACAGGTCAGGGACGCACCACGGCACCCGGTCAGGCCGCACGGCGGCCTTCCAGCGCGGGATGACCATCCAGCACCCCAGCCGACAGCGCATCAGCCAGTTCCGTGATGCCGCCAGCGAGGGTGCGGGTAGCGGTCCAACCGGTCGCGGCGGTCAGCTTGCCGGTGCTGATCCGGTAATCACGCTGGTCGCCCGATGTCGGGGTGATGTCGATCTGCACGCCGGGACCACTGGCCGAAGCAACCTGGCGGGCCACGTCAGCGAGCTGCCGGTTGTCGGCGGAGCCGACATTGAACACTTCCCCGGACACCTGCACGGCCGGCGCCTGGACGACGGTAGTGATGGCATCGGCCACGTCGGCGACGTGGACCAGCGGACGCCACGCGGCCGGGGTGAAGACCTGTATCCGGCCAGTAGTGAGTGCCTGGGCGACGAAGGCGTTGACGACCAGGTCGAACCGCATCCTCGGCGCGAGCCCGTAGACGGTCGCGAACCGCAGCACTGTGACCGCCATCCTATCCGAATCCGCAGTGAGCAGCCTGGCCTCGGCGTCGGCCTTGGACCGGGCGTACAGCGACAGGGGGCGCAGCGGTGAGGATTCGTCGGCTGGCTCGTCGCAGTGGCCGTAGACACTGCACGTGGACGCAAACACGAACCGTGCTACGCCCGCGTCCGCAGCCAACTCGCGCACGGTGCCGATTGCGTCCAGGTTGACCTGTTCGGCCAGGGCGGGCTCAGCGGCGCACGCCGGGTCACCGACTATGCCGGCCAGGTGTACGACGGCATCCGCGCCCGGCAGGACCTCAGCGACCGCGCGGCGATCACGGATATCGCCGCGGGTCAAGGTGAAACGCCCGGTCAGGTAGCTGCCCAGCAGCCCGGCCCCGCCGAATCGCAGGCAATCCAGCCCGTGCACCTCATGCCCAGCGGCCAGCAGCCGGGCCACGACAGGTACGCCGATGTACCCGGCCGCACCGGTCACGACGATCTTCACCTTCATTCCTCCTTCAACTGTCCCTGGCACCGCAGGCGGGCTTCTCGGGCCGGGTAGCGGTGCCTACAATTGAGGGCATCACGGCATGTATCCGTGAAGCGACGCTGAGGCGGCATCACTCACGATTCACGGAAGCTCACGCTGGAAGAGGATCAGGTCATCGCGGCAGGTACAGTCACCCCGGGCCAGGGCCAGCCGTCTTTCGGCGCGGACCTGGCAAGCTGGCGGCAGCGGCGCGGCCTGACCAAGAAGGCCCTCGCCGCCAAGCTCGGCTTTGACCCGTCCTACATCAGCCACCTGGAAGCCGGGCGGATGACCGCTAGCGAGGACTTCGCCCGCCGCGCGGACACCGCGCTGTCCGCAGCAGGTGAGCTGTGGCGGGCATGGCGGCTCGCCAGCCCCGGCCGCCCAGCAACAGCAACATCACCTACCGCCACCGGCCTGGTCGTGGAAGACGACCATGCCGAGCTTCGCTACGACGGGACGCTATTCCACGCCACCCAGCGCAGGCTGCTACGCAACGACGGCCCCCAACCGGTCACCCGGTACATGATGCGGATCAGCGTGGACCGGTACCCCGGCCAGCCAGAAAGGTCCAACGCCCTGTACCGGAAACGGCCGCTGCGATGGGACGAGCTCAACCTCACCGCCACCTGCGACGGCGAGCCGATGACCTGGTACCCCAAAGCCGACCGGGACGCGTTCAAGGAAGCCTGGCTGTGCTTCGAGAACGACCGCGGCCGGTTCCCGCTCTACCCCGGCCAGCACGCGACCGTGCGCTACTCCTACGTCGTGGACGACGGCCGGTGGGGACCATGGTTCCAGCGGGCAGTAAGGCTGCCGACCAGTCATCTGTCGGTCGACCTGATCTTCCCCGCCGGACTCGATCCTGTGGTGTGGGGCACCGAGACCTCCACCACCGCCGAAGCGGTTCCCTTGCGCGCCCCGCCCACCCGCACCGGCAACGGGCCGCGGACCGTGTTCTCCTGGGGCATCGATGACCCGCCGATGGGTGCCCGGTACCGGCTCGAATGGCGGTTCCGGGCCCGGTCGGCAGATGACAGCGCCCGCCCGGAACTGCGCACCGCCACCGACCGGATGAAGGCTGCGGGGATCGTCCAGGCCGGTGAACCCGTCCTTACCCGGCAGGCCGCGCCGTTCAACCTGCCCGCCCAGGCCAGCCAGGCACGAGAGCTGATCGATGAGCTGTTCGCCGCGCTCCAGCGGGTCCGCGAGCACCACGTATTCGGCAAGGGCATGGGCATCGCCGCACCCCAGATCGGCATCGCCCGCGCCGCCGCGATCGTCATCCCGCCCGACCCCGACGCCGACCCGCTTATCCTGCTCAACCCGCGCGTGATCAGCGAATCCGCTGAAACAGACGAGCAGTACGAGGGCTGTCTGTCCTTCTTCGACGTACGCGGCATGGTCCCCCGGCCGCTGCGGATCGAGGTCGCCTGCACCAGCCTGGACGGCCAGCAGCATGTCCTGTCACTCGACACTGCGATGGCCAGGCTCACCGCACACGAGATCGACCACCTATACGGGAAGCTCTACACCAGCCACATGCGCGAGGGCACCCGCCCCATCCCGGTTGCCGAATACCGAGGCACCGGCAACGCCTGGAGCTATCCAGCACCCGGAACTCACAGAACCTGATCATCCTGGCCCGGCACGGACTCCGGTCCCGCACTCCTGCACGAGCAGCGAGCCCTCCAGGCAAGGTGCCGGAAGCATGCGGACAATCGCGCTTGCCCTTGCAGGCGGCCGCCCGCGAATTGAAATCGAGGATTAACTGCGGCCCGCACTCCAAGCCGACAGCTGCTGACATTCCCGGACACGACACGAGGACTCGAAATCAGCCCCCGTCGTCGTGGCGGGTATGGAACCGCGCGAGGACTGTCTCGCAGGTGAACTCTTCGATTTGCTTGTCCAGGTCTCGGGCTTGCGCCGAGTTGCGGTAGATCGGCGCGGCGAGTTCGCCGCGCACCGCGATGAGCCTGGTGGTCACCTGCGCGATCCGCAACGGGACAGGAAGCGACAGGGCCGGATCCAATGCCGCTGCTGCGGCGTCCAGCGCACCGGACCGCAGCCGGACCACGGCCAGGTCGATGCTGGCCAGCGGCCTGCCGGCGAACCAGTGGTCTTCGCCCTCCCCAGGCCCTTCGTCATACAAGCTGATGGCCCGCTCCAGTTCCTCGGCTGCCTGGTCCCCGGCGCCGTTGATGTCGGCAAGTGCCGCGCCGACCAGCCAGTGGTGGCTGGCCCGGGACAGCGCGAACCGGCCGCCCATCCGTACCAGTTCGTCGCCATAGTCCCGCTCGCGTGCCTCACCAGCGTCCTGGACCGCCTGCCGCGCCGCCTCCCCATCGCCCAGCCGCGCCGCTGCGGCTGCCAGCCGGAGGTACATGCATGCGCCCGGCCACCCAGCGCTCACGTAGCGGAGCCCGTCAAGAGCGAGATCACGAGCCTCGCCGTACCGGCCCCGCCAGCACATCAGCGAAGACATCAAGGCACGCAGCTGGGCGCGCAGCGGCCCGTGGCCGATCACATCGGCATAGGACCATACGCCCATTAGCTCCTCGGCCGGGTCGGGATATCCCAGGCCGACGGCGGTGCTTCCCATCAGGCCGCCGAGGCAGCCCATTAGGACATACAGTTCGGCCAGCTCGCGCGGCCCCGGCCGCCGCGCCAGCAGCCGGGCGGCCCGGTCCCGCACCCGGTGTAGGTCTGCGAATACGGCGGACGGCTGGCCGGTGTCACTCAGCCTGGCCAGCCGCGACACGTCGGACCGCAACTGCTCCAGCGTGGTAGCGCCGATACAGAGCTGTTCGGCCTGCTCGGCCAGATCCGTGCCCTCATGAGCCGCCGTGACCACCTCCCGGCCCACCGCCACATGATCCACCTCAGATCCGTCCATCGCATCCGGGGCGACAATGCCTTGGACCGGCGGGTGCCGTCCGGTTAGATCGAGCGTGGCGGGGGCCACCAGCACCGGCTCTGTGCCGTTCGAGGGGGACGAGCCCTGTGGTCCCGGACCCGGTGTCTTCGGCAGCGGCGCGGTGCCGAACTGGCCAGGCCGGATCCCGAAGGCTGTACAATAATATATTCGATAACGTTCCGTAAGCTGGTGGCGGCTAGACTCCCACCGGCGTATGTAAGTCTCCAGGTGCTCAGTCACCGGCACCGTCGCGTCGCCGGCCGCCTGTGCGGCCTGGATAAGGCGGCTGGCCATCTCCCGCCGTGGCCAGCCCCGGGCCTCCCGCTGCTGACGCAGCCACCACCCGATTCCCGTTAACATGCGCGGTCCTTTCTGTGCTTTCGTAACGGTGCGTCAATCAGCGACGCGGGACTGCTCGTCATGTCAGCTGTGGCGCCGGTATTTGGACTGAACGGCTGTGGTTGCACGTCCCATGGACCCGGCTCCGCCGTCGTGGGCAGACCGAGGCGAGCGTGCTCTCCCAGAATGATGCTCACGCACGTGCGTCGCAAGTGCTATGCACGAATTAAGCACGAACAACGCACGATCGCACTGAGTCCGGAGGCCGATGTCCCATGAGTCCTGCAAAACGCCCGCATACGGCAGACTGGACCCGAGCACGTTCGCGGCGCGCACGGAAAGGAGGGCGGCCCGTGTCATCAGGACCGACCGTTCACCGGCGTCAGCTCGGTGCCGAACTCCGTCGCCTCCGCGAAGCCGCCGGGCTGCGCACCGAGGACGCCGCGAAGGCTCTTAGCTGCTCCCACACGCGGATCAGCCGCATCGAGTCAGGCAAAGGCGGAGCCGTAGCGAAACCGGGCGACGTCCGCGCCCTTTGCGATCTGTACGGCATCACCGATGAACGCACGGTCGAGACCCTCCTGGACATGCTCACCGTCGCGTCACGGCAGCGGGGATGGTGGGAGGCCTTCGAGGGAATCCTGCCCTCAGGACTGTCGATCTACGTCGGGCTGGAAAGCGGCGCACGCGCCGAGCTGGGCTGGGAACCGCTGCTCATCCACGGCCTGCTCCAGACAGCAGACTATGCCAGGGCGGTCTTCAAGCTCTGGGGGACCAACAGGCCACATGACATCGATGACCTCGTCGAGGTGCGTACAGAACGGCAGAAACTCCTCACCCGCGAAGGCTCACCGCTGGAGCTATGGGCAGTCTTCGACGAAGCAGCCATCGTCCGCCCACTCGGCGGCACGCAGATCATGCGTGACCAGCTACGCCACCTCGCCAGCGTCACCGACCTCTCTAACGTGACCATCCAGGTCATCCCGTTCCGCAGCGGCGGCCACCCAGGCCTCGGCGGAGCCTTCAGCATCCTGGAATTCGAGGAAGACGAGCCCGTGGCCTATATCGACTGCCCCGCCGGGAACCTCTATCTGGAGAAAAAGCACGATATCCGCACGTTCATGAGCACATTCGACCTCCTGCGGGCCATGGCCCTGCCCCCTGACGAATCACGAGCGCTGATCAACCGCGCAGCAGAGGAGATGAAATGACAACCGGCCCCGGGAACACCGCTCCCGGCTACCTCCGCGATGCCGCCTGGTTCAAGAGCTCGGCCAGCAGCGGGAGCGGGGGATGCCTTGAGGTAGCTTTCCTGCCCGACGGCAAGGTCGCCATCCGCGACAGCGAAGATCTCGGCAACCCGCCCTTCGTGGTCACCAGGCACGTCTGGGCATGCTGGCTAGACGGAGCCAAGAAAGGCGAATTCGACAGGTAGCGCGCTGTTTCAGCGTTCCACCTGCGGCGTAGCTCTCGTCCGACCTGCAACCCAGGAACCGTTACCGTTCCTGTCCGGCGGACCGACCTGCGCGGTCTTTCAGCTCGTTGGTGCCGAGCTGATAGGAGTCCAGATACGGCATACCAACCTTTCTCGTGCTTACCTTCGGGAAACACGCCTGGACCGATCCGATCTCAAGGACACGGACCTGCGCGGAGCTGACCTGGAGGATGCGCGCTTGACCAAGGCGAACCTCGGCCGCGACTACCTGCAAGGCGCGGATCTGCGCCGAGCAGATCTCAGCCGGGCGGATCTTCGTGACACCGACCTGACTGGCGCGATTCTTGACGACACGGTGCTGACCGGGGCTCAAGCAGATAGCGACACCTCGTGGCCCACTGATGTCGACGCCGAAAGACGTCATGAACTCGGAATCATCGAGATCGGCCACGACGGCCCGGACGAGATGCCGGCAGTCAAGGCATAGCTCGCTTGCCCGTACGCTCCTACGTGCACGTCGTATGTGGCTCAGCTAGCAGATGCAAGCACACGCGGTCTTATATCCGCTGCTCAAACCTGCTGAGCCTCCAAAGCTCACGACGTAAAACGCTTCAGCGAAGGTTGTTCCGTCATTCGCTCATGAATGTAGTTAAATGAGGCCTCCGCCTGGCGGTGCTGGTAATTCGGTCGCGTCCACACGTCCACGGCCCGCCCATCTCGGAACTCTCGACGCTGTTCATCGCACATGTCCGGTGGTCCATGCTGGGTCTGAAAGATGGTGCCGCCCACGCTAGCGTTACCCTGCATGGGCCATGCCTGGTGCCTCGTCTTCAATTAGCGGTGCGGCCTGCACTACGACGCGGTTGTCGTCGCCGATGACTACCGCGCCTGATATGTCACCGCTTACCTGGATTGTTACCGGATCCTCACTTTCCGATGCTATCGTGGTGCTCTCCTTACAAGCCGGGTACGCGGGCAAATGTGAACGTCCCGCAGGAATAACACTCAAGCTGGTCCCCACTGCTGTTGGTCTCACCAGGGGGCAGGGTGGCCACTTCTACCATCTGCTGGCCGCCAGGATCCAGGGTGAACGTGACCGTCACGTAGCCAATCTGTCCGCACCCGCTCGGGTCGCTCTCATCGTAAAGAATCTCTTTGCCGGTATAGATGCTCCCGCTTCTGGTCAGTGTCACAGTGGCTTGGCAGGAATCCTGAAATGTATACGTGTCGTTGTCGACCGCCGTGATGGTGAAGGTGTTGTCATTGCTGGCGTTCTGCCAAGTGCCAGCAAGGCCAGTGGGTTGCGGATCAGTGGATGGGGACGGGAAAGAGTCGCTATAAGAGGAATTGACTGCGGGAGGCGAGGTGGAAGAGAAAACGGACGTGGAAGTGGAAAACGTATGCGCCATTGCGAGGCGGGCACCAGCCATCCCTGCGAGCACGGCGGCGGCAATGAAAACCTTAGTCAGCACTGGCCCGATTCCGCTCAGCGGCGCTGGGGTCATCGATGGCACGGGCACGGCTGGCACCGGCAGAAGTGGCTGCGGCAGAGGGGTGGGCCAGCCTGGAGAATGGACGAGCTGCGTCATATGGCTCGCCACAGCGGTCGCATGAGCGCTGCCGGCGTGTGACACAGCCACGTGCGACATGCCGGCTTGCGGCATGGGCGCGTGCGACACCGGAACAGCGTGTGTCCCTCCGGAACTCGGAATACCGGTCGTACCGGAGCCACCTGGCGCCGGGGTCACAGGCGGGGGCGCAGAGGCTGAGCCAGCGGAGGCCGTGTTCACGGGAGATACCGGGTTGACAGGAGGTAGCGCAACCTGCGGCGGCATCGGGATGCCGGTTGGTGACGGGACGTGATGAAGCCCGCCCAGTTCCTGGATCATTCCGAGCGCCACCCCGATCAGAGTGGCACCAATTACCGTCCGTCCGGTTAGCTTGGCTCGCACCCCCTCCTCATGGGTGAAGTAGGCTTCGGCGCGCTTATCGCCGCAGGCCCTAGCCGCCGACCAGCCCCGGCCGAGGAGCAATCCCCATGGGCCAAACCGCAGTGCGCGGGCCATGCTGGGCGATGCCGCCCGCGCTGCTCGCACCGCCAGTTCGGGATATCCGGCTTCCTCCGCGAGCAGTGCCGCCTGCGCGATAGCGGCGGCGTGGCGCGCGACCTGGTCAGGAGTGGTCGTCCGGTTGGCTGCCCACGTTGCGAAATGACGGCATAGCTGGTCGGCCGGGAACGGCTCCGGGTACTTGCCCCGGATCACTGGCAGGACTTCCGGCGGGCAGCGGTATAGGTTCTCATCGGTCATGAGCAGCCCCAACCCGGCGAGCGAGTCGCACGCCCGTGCGGGGTTGGTGGCTCCGGTGAGCGCCCCGATATGGGCGGCGGCGATCTCGGCTCCGTCGAGCGACGCTAGGAGCCGCAGGATGGCCTGCCCTACCTCGTCTACCGTCTCCAGCAGTAGTTGGGTGATCTCAGCGACCGTGCTGGGCCTGGGGAGAACCGCTTCCCCTGATGGGCCAGACCGAGCCAGACCTGCGGCCTGTACGAGTAGTAGAGGACTGCCTTGAGCTTGCTCCCACAGGTGGATGGCCGCAGCCCGGCCGGTTTCCGTCAGCGGCCGCTGCACCTCCTGCGCGAGAAGGTACAGCCCTTCGCTGAGGTCAAGGCCGGCCACTTCGAGCACCGTTCCCTGTCCGCGCAACGTTGGCTCGCGGCTGGCGAAAGCGAAGGTCGCGTTCGGGGCCATGTCCATGAACTCACGGAGCTGCTCGCCGCTGAAGTTTGCGTTGTCTATGTAAGCCGTGATCCGGATGCCTGTCATGAGGTGCCGGAGCTCAGCGCCGGTCGGCGCATAGCCGGCGGTCTCGTAGCAGGCCTCGAACAGCTGCTGAGCCACGTCACGGATCTCGGCGTTCATGGCCGACAGAAAGACCACCCCGTCCTGGCCGGACGGCAGCGCCGCCGCCGCATGCCGAAGGATCGTGCTCTTGCCGACCCCGGACTGGCCATGCAACTGCACCGGACGGCCGGCCCGCACTGCAGCACTCAGCTTCCCGAGGATATCGGCGCGGCCGACGATCGGTTCGTGCCGCTGCCGGGGGCGGCTATCGATCTTCTTGCGGCGCACGGGCCTTGGTACCTGTCCTGGCGGCAGGACCGTGACAAGCGACCCTTCTCCCGCGGTAATCGCCAGGCTGTGATCGCCGACCACCACGGCTCCCGTGATGTCTCTACCGGCAGAGACCACCGTTCCACCACTTTCACCGGGAACTGGCTCTAGTGCCCCGCCCGAGTGCTGATCGTCCATCGTCACTGCCCCCTTTAGACGCGAGGGCATCAGTCGTAACCGCCCTCTGCAAGCATCAGAACGCGCTGGGAAAGCGCGACTGCGAACGTGCAGACGCTAGCAACCAGAGGGCGGCGGCAATTTTGTCATATGACTATTTCCGGGCGGGTGAGCCTTTCAGATTCATTACGGCGTTGCAAGAATCACTCGCCGAAGACAGTACGCCGCAGCCGGTCGAGGTCCCCGACCCAGATGGCGCGGTAGCCCGTAGTGATGACCCCCGCTGAGCGGAGCTCTCGCAGCACCCGGTGACCCGTTTGATCCGCGACGCCGCACAAGGTCGAGAGCTCCGACTGAGTGACCGGCAGCCGGAGAACAGCGTCCTCGCCATGACGCTGACCATAAGTCATCGCCAACTGGTAAAGCGCTCGCGTCATCCTGGTCGCCGCATCGCACCCGGCGAAGTCGACCCGATAGGAGTTGGCGGCACGCAGCTTGCCCGTAATCGACGCGGTGACCGCCGTCGCGATGCGCGGTTCCTGTCGCAGGCAGTTGCGGAACCTGCTGACAGGAATCCAAAGGGCGCTAACTGGTCCGCATGCGGTAACCGTTGCCGACCTCGGCCGCCGGTCCATGGCGGCGAACTCGCCAACCAGGTCACCGCTCATCCGGACCGCAAGCAGCACATCTCGGCCCTCGAAAGCCGCGCCGATGGCCTTCACTACCCCCCCGAGCAGCACCAGCACAAAGTCCCCGCGCTCCCCCTCCCGCATGAGAACTTGCCCGGCTCGGTAACGACGATCCTCCCCGGCCGCGGACAACTGCTCGCGGGCCGCAGGGTCGAGCATGCCGAGCAGAGTCTCCTCCGGCCAGTTACGTGCGCCCCAGCGGCGTTGCCTGCCGCCCTCCGTCCCGGCCGGACTCGTATCCCGCATGAGCTGCCTCCGGCATTTCCGTTCGTGCACCAGACTTCGATCGCGGATCTCACAATATGACGAGATTCGGTGTCTCTGAGTGAGGCAGAGTGGGAGTGGCGCACGAGGAGCGCGGTACCTAATAGAGGGAGGATAACGAGCACCATGGTCTCAACTCTTGAATACCGGGCGGTACTGGCCATCGATATCGTCCGCTCAGCAGGACGCGGGGACAGCGCGCTGCTGTGCATCCGAGAGGTGCTCTTCACCGCGCTTCGCAAGGCGATGGAGCGTAGCGAGATCGACTGGGCGGCGTGCCTACACCATGACACGGGCGACGGCATCCGCCTGATCATGCCCTCGGAGGTGCGGAAGGATCAGTTGATCCACCCGCTGGGCTATGAACTTGCCGCACGGCTGCGTGCCCACAACCTCAAGGCGGCTCCGCCGATCCAGGTGCAAGCTCGACTGGCCTTGCATGCTGGGGACATTCACCTAGGCCCGGAGGGCACCCGGGGTTGGGCATCCCCTTGAGGTGGTCGCCAGACTGCTGGACGCGCCGTCGGCCCGGGAGGTGCTTGTCCGCGGCGGCACGGCGGTGCCCCTGACCGTCATCGTCTCGCAACATTTTTACGACGGAACCGTGCCGCATGGCTATCCGGGAATCGAACGCGAGAGCTTCCGTCGCATCGCCGTGACTGTCAAGGAATTTGCGGCAGACGCCTGGCTCTGGCTGCCGCCGACACCGGAGCTGCGGCTAGCATCGGCGGACCTCGGCCAGCCATCCCGCGAGGAGAGATCGGTGGCATCCGCCATGGCACCACGACCCGGCCAGCCCATGATCAGCGTCGGCCGTAACCTGTCCGGCGCGGTGGTACTCGGCAACGGCAACAGCGTTCAGGTACGGCAGGCAGCACGGCAACATCAGTGAACCACCGGTTGAGCGCGCTCGCTGGAAGGGGAGTGGTGGCTCTTCACCACTTCGATGGTCGCGGGTGACACAGCCGGGCTGCGGCCAGCCGGTGTGCACGTTCCAAAGCGAATCTGGCGACTATCAGCCATAGAACTTGACGGAGATCGGGCATTGTGAGGCGGCGAGTCCGGGGGGCACTTTGGGGGCAGAATGGTGCTTGCGGCCGCCAATCCGGGCTTGCTGCCGCTGGCGTCAGCTCACGTTTTACCAGCTCAGCGCCTATGGAAGTCTGTGTGGTACCGTTCGGCTGGAACTGATAAGGAAGAGGTCCCTGGTTCAAGTCCAGGTAGCCCCACCAGCGCTTTTGAGGTTCTCCACTTCGGCTGGCCCGATGGAAGGACCGCACGTCTTCAGATAGCGGCATGATGCCTAATCTGAAAGGTCACCATCGGCAGGAGGAGCACCAGGTCGTTGTGGTCCTGGCCGCTGGCGCTTCTGCCACGGCCAGCGTCCAGTGATCTCCAGCTCAAGGGTGAAGCTCAGGAAGGTACGGATGCCCACGATCGAGGCAAGCACAGCGACGCTGGTAAGAGTGGGCGTGACCGCCACAGTACGGATGATGTCCGCGGCGACGAGAAGCTCAAGCCCAAGCAAGATAGACCGGCCCAGCCACTGACGGAACTGGGTGTAAACATCAGGTTCGTGACGGCGGAAATGTGCCACCGCTACGCCGGATGCGATGATCACGCCCGCCACGATGACGGCGACCCCCACGCCATCGACGACCTGACCAACGTGGCCGATTACATCGTCAAAGGTCACTGGCGGTTACAGGAGCGCCGCGGTTGGGTTCCAGGGTTACTAACGCCAGTAGTTGTTCGCCGCGGCGATGGTCTGGAACTCGATGGCGACGACCTCGCTGGCGGCGATGAGATCGTGCGGCGTTGTCGAGTAGTCATGCCGTCCGCCCTGGAGGACGTCGAGATCGGGCTGAATGTTGTGGATCGTGTGCCGAGCGATCTCGAAGGCCAGCGCCCGGCCTTCTTCAGGTGAGCGGGTGATCAACGTACCACCGGGGATCTTCACCAGGCCTTCGGCGGGCACACGGTTCATTACATCGGCTCCTCGCATCTGGCGGACCATCAGGCGGCGCTGGCCGGCTGGCTCCCGACGGTGTGATGGGTCCTGCCCGGCCGGTTTCAGACGCAAACCTCGGCCCCAGCCGCACGCATGTCGACCACAGCGGCCGGCGGGACATGGGTGCTTCGCGTTCCGGACCGCCTGGCGGAGCTTCGGCGCCCGGGCTCCGAGCAGGGCGATGGTCTCGTTCCCGTAACCGCCAGGCCGTGGTACCGAATTGCCCTGAATGTCCGATATAAATCGAATCTGATTTGGATTAAGACGGAACATGCATGCTGCATGGAAATAAACCGTACGAATACGGCGGGTAAAGTTCCGCGCAGCATCAGGCTCAAATTTCCACGCTGTTAAAGGTGAAGGGCGCGCGTTGCATGTTTTCGTCGTCGAGCGCGAGCGCCGAGCACCGAGCGCGGTATCGGGACCCGGTGCCGGTGCGGCCCGGCACCGCCCTTCCAGCAGCCCTTCCAGCAGTACGATGCTCATCCGCTCGGTCCGGGTGTGGCAGCGCTGACGAACTGGTAGATCACCGTGCCCGCCCGGTCGACGAGCAGCTTCCAGCGGGGGAGTGAGCGAGCGATTCGAGCAAGACCTGGAACCCGAACGGCGGCGGTACTCCGTAAGCCCGGGCATAGGCCAGCATGGTCGGCGTGACCAGCACGTATGCGGGCTCCTTGGCATGGGTATAGGCGACGGCCTGCTTGGCCAGCACATCGGCCAGGCTGGGGCTGGCCAACGCCGCGGTCGCCGGGACAGCCCCGTTCTTACGGGGGCAAGGGGCCACAGCCCGCATGCCCGCTCGTTCCGGAGCCTGAGGGCGGCGGCACTGCGCAGGCGGCCGCATAGGCACCATGTTGCTTGCTAAGCTGGCGCGGTACCCGGTTGATCGCGGGCCGGTTCTGACATCAAACGAGGTGGAGGGCTCCTCGTCGTGAAGAAGCTACTGGTAGTCGTGCTGCTCGGAGTCGGCGCGTTCGCCATCTGGCGTAAGGTCCAGTCCGATCGCGCCGAGCTCGACCTGTGGACTGAGGCCACGGCGATCGACCAGGACTAGGCATCGACCGGCACTAGGAGGCGAGCCGGTGAGCGATACTACCCCCGTATCGCTGGTCTGCTGCGACTTGATCGGAGCCGCCGCGCTGGACGGGAGCGCCCTTGAGCGCGCATTCGCCGAGGCGATCGCGACCCAGGGTGTCGTCACGGGCACCAAGGCTTACGTACGATCGATGGTGCAATTCGATCGCTCTCGTGGCTGCCCGCTCGTCGATGTCATGAACTCCTTGTTCCCGGAGGATCCGATCCGGGCGCAGGCCGCGAACCTGGCCTTCGAGCGGTCGTTCCTGGCCGCGGCGGACCGGTTCGGTGTCAGCCCGGTCGTCGGCGCGGACGACGCGCTCACCAAACTGGCCGCCGGCGGGACCAAGGTCTGCCTGATCGCCAGCCTGTCCCGGCCCGCGCTGAGCCTGATGCTGGAGCGGCTCGGCTGGTGGCGCCGGGCCGACCTGATCTTGTGCGCGGACGACGTGGCGCGCGGGTTCCCGTGGCCCGACCTGTTCCTGACCGCGCTGCTGCGGCTGGCTGCCGACGACGTCCGCGCCATGGCGGTGGCCACGGCCACTGAGAGCGGCGTGCTCGCCGCGCGGCGCGCCGGGGCCCGGATGATCGTCGGGGTATTGTCCGGCTTCCACGATGCGGCCAGGCTTCGGCGGGCCGGCGCGACCCACCTGCTCGAAGACATGGCGGAACTCCCGGACCTGGTCGCGTCCGGAGGGGTTCTGACGCGTGGCAAACTGTGATACATGCCGGAGTTGCCGGAAGTGGAGGCGCTGGCCGCCTTCCTGCGTGAGCGTGCCGTAGGGCATGCCATCGCGCGTGCTGACGCGGCATCCTTCTCGGTGCTCAAAACCTTCGATCCGCCGCTGAGCGCCCTAACCGGGCAGATGATCGGGGCGGCCGGTCGGCACGGCAAATTCCTCGACCTGTCCTGCGGTCCCGAGCTGCACCTGATCATGCACCTGGCCCGGGCAGGCTGGCTGCGCTGGCGCGACGAACAGCCCGCCAAACCGCCGAAGCCGGGCAAGAGCCCGCTGGCCTTCCGGCTGACCCTGGACGACGGCTCCGGGTTCGACCTGACTGAGGCCGGCACCCGCAAGCGCCTGGCCGTCTACCTGGTCCGCGATCCGGCCGATGTGCCCGGGGTGGCGACCCTTGGCCCGGATCCCATGGCTCCGGAGTTCAGCGTGGACGCGCTGGCCGCCTTGCTGGCCGGGCGCCGGACGCAGATCAAGGGCGTCCTCCGCGACCAGCACATCATCGCCGGCATCGGGAACGCCTACTCGGACGAGGTGCTGCACGCGGCCAGGATGTCCCCGTTCAAGATCGCGGCGAGCTTCTCGGCCGAGGAAACCAAGACGCTGTACGACGCGATCGGCCAGACGCTGCGGGACGCGGTGGAACGCTCGGCCGGCCTTGCCGCCGCGGACCTCAAGGGCGAGAAGAAAACCGGCCTGCGCGTGCACGGCCGCACCGGCGAACCGTGCCAGGTCTGCGGCGACACGATCAGGGAGGTCTCCTTCGCGGACTCCGCGTTCCAGTACTGCCCGACCTGCCAGACCGGCGGCAAGCCCCTGGCCGACCGCCGTCTCTCCCGACTGCTCAAGTGAACGGGTACGCTAGCCGAAGACACCTGGGGCTATAGCTCAGCTGGAAGAGCACCTGCTTTGCAAGCAGGGGGTCAGGGGTTCGAGTCCCCTTAGCTCCACGCAGCTCCACGCAGCCGTATGTCCCCGGGGTGGGCGTCGCGCGAGCGCGAAATTCTGGCTGGGTGGTGCGGCGGGGCGGGTGGCTGGGGTTGCTGCCGCGTGGTGGTGCTGGCGGGTGGTTTGCGCTGATCGGGGTGCGGGACGGGTATGCGC
>JAFARZ010000095.1 GCA_019245115.1 Streptosporangiaceae bacterium
TCACCGCCCGCCGCATCCTGGTGGCCACCGGCCTCACGGATGTGCTGCCACAGGTGCCCGGGCTCGCCGAGCACTGGGGGCACAGTGTGGTGCACTGCCCGTACTGCCACGGCTGGGAGGTGCGCGATGAGCCCATCGGTATCCTCGCCACCGGCGCGGCCTCCATCGGCCACGCGTTTTTGTTCCGCCAGCTGACCGAGGACCTGACCTACTTCACCCACGGCACTGACCTGGACGAGGACAGCCGCGCCCGCTTCG
Source organism: Streptosporangiaceae bacterium (assembly GCA_019245115.1). Classification (GTDB taxonomy): domain Bacteria; phylum Actinomycetota; class Actinomycetes; order Streptosporangiales; family Streptosporangiaceae; genus JAFARZ01. The sequence goes on from JAFARZ010000095.1 coordinate 259, forward strand.
CCGCCCGCGGCATCCGCGTCATCGACACCCCGGTCACCGAGGTCGTCAACGACCAGGACGGTGCCCTCGCCGGGGTGCGCCTGGCCGACGGCCAGGTCGTGGCCCGCCGCGTCCTCGCGGTCGGACCGCAGATGCAGGCCCGCACCCAGGGCCTGGAAGGTCTGCGCCTGCCGGTGCAGGACCTGCCGAACATGGGCCGCGGCTTCGCCTCCGGCATGGCCGGCACCACCGAGGTGCCGGGTGTGTGGGTGGCCGGCAACGTCACCGATCCGGCCGCCCAGGTCGGGGCCTCCGCAGCGGCCGGCGCGCTGGCCGGCGCCGACATCAACAAGATGCTGGCCATCGCGGACACCGACGCGGCGCTCCAGGGGATCGCCGAGGTAAGCGCCAAAGCGGCCACACGATGATCTCGAAGCCCTGAGATCTCAGCTCGTCACCCTCGCCTCACCTTCACCGGTGAGGAAACCGGTCAGATTCCAGACGGTTTTCAGCCATGCCCAGCAAGCAAGGGAAAAAGATGAGTACCAGCATCGACCGCGGGGCGCCCGCCTCCGGAAAGAAAGACCCGGGCCTTCGCGGCTCACATGCCGTGCGCTGGTGGGTGCTGGTCGTCATAGGCATGGCACAGCTCATGGTCATGCTCGATGCGACCGTCGTGAACATCGCGCTGCCCCATGCGCAGCAAGACCTCGGCTTCAGCAACGGCAGCCGGCAGTGGGTCATCACGGGTTACGCCCTGGCGTTCGGCAGCCTGCTGCTGCTCGGCGGCCGACTCGGTGACCTGCTGGGCCGACGTACCCTCTTCGTGATCGGCGTGGCAGGTTTCGGGGCCGCGTCCGTTCTCGGCGGCTCGGCCGGCAGCTTCGAGATCCTCGTCGCGGCGCGGGTGGCCCAGGGCCTCTTCGCCGCGCTGCTCGCGCCCGCGGCACTGTCACTGCTCAGCGTGACCTTCACCGAACCGTCAGAACGGGCGAAGGCCTTCGGCATCTTCAGTGCCCTGGGTGGTGCGGGCGGCGCGATCGGGCTGCTGCTCGGCGGCATGCTCACCGAATGGGCGTCGTGGCGCTGGGTGATGTACGTGAACGTCGCCTTCGCGGTCCCCGCCCTGATCGGTGCATTGCTGCTGCTGGCCAAGCCCGCGATCACCAAGAAGCCCAAACTCGACATTCCGGGCATCGTCGTGGTGAGCGCCGCGCTGTTCGCCATCGTCTACGGGTTCGCGCACGTCGAGTCCACCAGCTGGACCGACCCCGTCACCCTCGGCTCCATCATCGTCGGCGCGGTGCTGCTCGCGGTGTTCGCCTGGCTGGAGACCAAGGTCGCGCATCCGCTGCTGCCGCCGCGACTCGTGCTGGACCCGGACCCGCGGTGGTTCATTCATGGCGGCAGCTTGACCAGAGAGGGATCGCTCATCAACTAGCGCAGTCATTCCCGGGCCGTCTTGCGTGGAGAACAGGGAGCGGATAATAGCAGGCACCTCGGAGCGGGTGCTGCGCTTAAAGTTGGACGGTACTACACTTGCCGCGGATGCGATCTCCAGGCATCGCCAGATGTCTGTCATATCCGTAGCCCTGCGCCGTACCTGCGTTGCGGAGGCCTTAAGAACGAGAGCACTCAATTCGTCCGCGAACGGCAAGGCCGCTTGCGTGATCTCACCGTTCAGACGCTTCAGCTCGAGTGTCATGCTCACGGCAGACCTGGCTACAGCTACTGCCAGGCCGGGAACTTCGGTAGTGAACAGGTCGTCGCTGACCTTAACATTGTCGCGGGCATGACTCGTGTATGCAGGGATAAGCACATCAATGATTGCCTGACGCGGCGCGCTATCCACCCCGATCACCTTTACCGGAATATCGGAGATGTCGCGGGCAAACCGGTTTCCAGCGACCTGGCCGTAACCTGCAGCTCTCAGACGGCCCGGAAGCTGATGGTCACGAGCTACGACTGGAGGCACACCGAGATCCGCATCGCCAGTCTCCCGGTAAAGATGAGCCCCGAGCCTCCATCTCGCCGCGAGGACGGTTATCACGTGACCGCCTATAACGCGATAATCTGCGGCATCATCACCAATGACACGCGAGAGGTCAGCTAGCGCCACGAAGCCGAGATCGTCGGCAACCGATTCCGCCGACAGAGAGACCTGGTTCAGGGGTGCTTCAGTAGCCACTTATACAGTTCCTCTGCCGCCTCGATACGGTCCGCCCGACCAAGGTCATGCAGATCCCAGACCATCTGGGCCGGATCTGCCAGGCCGATCTCGGCCCCCTGCGCCTCGGCCGCCACAGGGGGTGGTGCAGGAAATACCGAATGATCCTTCGGCATGCGAACGACGACGTTCGCGTCGTGCTGACCTTGCGCTTGGACGAGCCCGAGCTCAGAGGCGGCTATCAGCCGTCTCACATACCAGATGACCTTGCTCGGCCGGCGCCAAGCCAGGATGAGATCAGGCCCGACATCTGCGGACACGGCCAGCTCAGGCCCCAACACACCAGCGGCCCGGACAGTCACGTCTGTAACCGGGTCCAGGGTGTAAAAGTATGCCTCCGACCCTCCCGGTCCCGGGTATTCGGCTAGAAACCGGTCCAGCAGCGCCTTCTGGTCGGGCCGCCACCGCCCGCGCCCCGCCCTATCAACGAGGCTGAGATCCTGCAGCTGGTGGAGCACCTGTGAAGCACGTGCCTGAGAGACCCCGGCTCGAGCAGACAGGGCCGTCGCGCCGGGCTCTTCGCCTTCGCCGCCGAAGCGGATCAGCGCCCGGATGATCGCAAAGCTTCCCGATCCTGTTGGCAGCGTCCTGCCGAGGTGCCGCGGGACCGATTGCGTGCGTCGCTGCCTGAAGACCAGTCCCGGCGCACGCAAGTCGAAGTCTCCCTGGCCGTCGGCCCATGACCAGCCAGCACGCGTGAGCGCCGCCCCCAGCGCCTCGGGCACAAAGGGCACAACAAGCGAGAGGACTACCCTCATCGCAGGCGAGGCGTGGGAGGACAACGACCTGGCGTTCTGCACCCGGATCGGCACCGCGCTCGAAGCGGGCAACGTCCGTCGAGCGTTCCGTGCCATCACCAAGGCCGCCGGCATCGGCGAGGACTGGACACCACGCGAACTCAGGCACTCGTTCGTGTCCATCCTGAGCGACAACGAAGTCCCGATCGAGACGATCGCCGACCTGTGCGGCCACAAGAGCACGATCGTCACGCAGAAGGTCTACCGGCACCAGCTCAAGCCCGTGATCACCAAGGGCGCTGTCGCCATGAACACGATCTTCGCCACGAAGAAGACAGCCTAGAAGCCGTGGCTCCCCGTTTGGCTCCTCCGGCGAGACAGACTTTCGAAAAATCGTGGAGCTTAGGGGATTCGAACCCCTGACCTCTTGCATGCCATGCCTGGCGAAATCGTCTGGCGAGGTCGCGCGAGGTCGAGTTATCGCAGGTCAGCGGCGTGATGGACGTCTGAGTACGTCGCTCACCCGCTGGCGCTGTCGGGAGTCGTAGTCACTGGGTTAGTCACTGGTTTCCGGGCCTTCCTGAAGGTCAGGTACGGCGTGGAGCCTTGTCCCGTCCGTGGCTGGACGCCGCAGGGAACAATTGGCCGCTCTTATGAAGCGTCCATGATCACTAACCGGCAGTGTACAGATATTCTTTCCCAGCCAGCCGAGACGCGCGGCCGACGCAGCACTGTGACCTCCTGGCGCCAGCACCAGCAACTCGGCGTTCTTGGCCACCGACGAACGCATGGGCAGCCCATCCACCCGGCTCAGCGGACGAACATCAAGATGCAGCAGCCGTACCGTCACACACCAGCGATCGTGTCAGCCCAACCGGCCACCAAGGCTGCCAACTCAAAGGCCAGCGTCTATGCCCTGTTTGGAACCCCACAGGGCTCGGTCGGCCTGCCGACGACGATGTCCATGGCCTGCTCGACGTCAGCCAGCCGCAGTTGGTCCAAATCATGCGTAGCCCGCTGGACCGGACAGCTAGCTAATTCCAGGCAGGTGCACGCTGAAGGTGAAGAGCGTGCGCAGCAATTAGTGCCTGCGCTGCCCGGTCGGCCATTACGCCGCTTAGTTGTGTTCCTAGCTGCAACGCACGGAGTGTAAGAACCTGTGCGGCTATCGCCGCAACGATGGGGTCGCTGGAGCTGAGGAAGGATTCGCAACTGAGGCCGGCCAGGTCGTTCGCCTCCAGGCGGCGCCCGTTGTGCAATTCCTCGATGAGTTCTTCGATGCGCGTGCGCAACGGAGCGGTTGCCTCGCTTGCTGCCCACCGCAGGTACGGAAGCTCGCGCAGGCCCATCGCCACCACGACAATCTCTGCCATCTGTCGTACAGCTGGATCGGGATTCAGCAATTGGTGTGCCTGGCAGACGGGGATACAGGTGCATACCTTGTTACAGGTACAGATGTAACCTCCACCTCCTCCATTATCGGCCGGGGATCCATCATCGGTGGGAGATCCGTCATCGGTCGGGGATCCGTCAGGTGGAGGGGACCCCAATCCGCTATCTGAGGGAGACCCTGACCCATTATCTGAGGAGGATCCAGATGAGGTGCCGGACGGGGACAAGGGAGAGGAAGAGTCATCATGGCACGCGCTGAGCAGGAGGGCCAATGCGACCGATGATGCGATACCCGCGCCGAGGAAGCCGCGCCGCCCGGACTCCGCTGACCATGGTGGTCGGGTGATGGGCACAACCTCGATCGGCCCGGCGGAGCCGTTGTCGTAGACACGCTGGATCTCGTAGTGCGGCGCGGGCTGGGGCGCCTTGGGCCGGTCGTTCGCGGGGCGCCTCGGCTCAGGCCAGGGCAACATGACATTATTCATTCTTGCCTCCGTGGATCGCGCAGGGCTTGCGCTCCTGTCCGTCGCGCCAGATGAGACCACCGGATTCGGCGATGCGGGTGAGGAGCTGGTCCTTCACCAGTTCCCGGGTGATGTGGCAGCGCTGCGATCCGGCGAACTCGCCCCGTCCATTCGTCGCGAGCGACTTGTGATAGCAGTCGCCCGCGCAGTTCCACTTGGCAAAGCACCCATTGCAAAAGGGCCGGTGCTCGACACCCAGCCCACGCAGCCGGTCGAGCGCGTCCATGTCGAACGTGTATCCGCCGGGCCCGGGCGAACCGTAGAAAAAGACGTCCGCGAACGGGTTCTCTTCGGAAAACGCCTCGAAGCAGGCCGACACGTTCCCCGACGGGCTCAGGCAGAAATTGTCCTGCGTGACACCGCAGAAGTGGTTGGTGAGTGTCCCGACCCTGGCTGCGCTGTAGACAAGCTCATGACCGAAGCGGGCAGCCCGGCTCTGGGCTTCTCGATAGGCGGTAATGAACTCCTCGGTTTCGGCGTCTGCCCTCCCCTCGTGCCGTCCAAGCTGATATGCGGGTTCCACCTGCACGCGCATAGGTGTGAAGCGGGACAGGATGAACTCGATGGAATCGGGCAGCAGCGGGATCTGCTCGGCGGTGACGGTCACCCGCACGGCGTAGTGGTAGCCGGCGTCAGTGAAGCGGCTCATTGTATGCATGACGCGGTCGCTGGACCCGGTGCCCCGGATCGTCGGCCGGTGCTTGTCGTGCGCTTCGGGCAGACCGTCGAACGACAGGCTCATACCGCCATTGAGGTTGGCGATCATCCAGTCGATCTGACGGTCGGTGAATACGCCGTTGCCGGCGGCAGCCGCGATTACCTTGAGGTCACCAGCCCGCTTGCGAGCATACGCCAGTGATTCGGTCATGAGGTTCCAGTGGACGCTCGGTTCCCCGCCGCCATGGTAGTTCACACCTGCGAACGGCGCGCCTTCACGCCGGGCATTGCCGATGACGAAGTCGATCCCCCGTTTGGCAACATCCATTGTCATATACGTGGCGGGACTGTCGCCCGCCGAGGCATAGCAGTACGTGCAGCGCAGATTGCACGCTGTCGTCAGGAAGAGCGTCACCTCGGTCGGCGATGGGCTACCCCTCTTTTGGGTAATGGGCAGGCGAGGCTGGCCCAGCAGGATGGCTTCACGAGCGAGCGCAACCACGCTCTCATCCCCGCCCTCACCGGACACGACTTCCGAGAGCGCTGCCACGAGGCCCTTCTTCGCGGCGAAGGCAACGCCGTGCAGCGGTGCGTACACCAGATACGCTTCGTCTTCCAGCGGGATCGCAAATATGTCTGAAGTTGCATTCAACGAATTGCTCCAAGCTACTCGTCGTCGACCCTCACTGCTGCGGCTATCGACATGCTGTCGCGGCTCGCGAGGTTTTCTCAGTAAACATGAGCGAGTCATTCACTGCATTCGCCCAGCAGTGCAGATACGCGGGCATAAGCACGGCATTCGCAAGACGGCGTTTGAGGCCGTAGAGCGGAAGCGACGGATCGGACCGGTGCAGCCTTCCGGATCAGTTTCTGCACCATATCTGGAGGTTGAGTTGGCATACCGATTCTTTCACCTTATGGATTCGGCAGGCTCACGGCATGAGGTGACCGAACGCCGCGTCGATGAGCGCGCGTATGACTTGCGGATTGATCGCCGATTGCTGCGGCGCCGGACCGTCGCGAAAGGTCCATGTGGAGACCGTTTTGCCGTGGCTAACGAATTCGCCATGCACCACCAGATCGACCGTGTCACCGTTGCCGATGCCCAGATAGGTGAGTGGTCCGTCCAGCAGCGCCCTGTCGCGGTACCTGAGTTCGTATGCGAAACGAACGCTTACGATTCCGCCGTACCTCGACTCACTGTCCCGCAGATTCAGCGCCTTCCGGACCAGGCCGGACAACTCCGAACTAGTGACTGTCGACGGTGCCGCCAGCACGTGCGACACCGACAGCGCCTGGTTGCGCACGTACAACTCGATTGGGTGGGCGTCATCGGAGTATCCGGTGGCGTCTGGGGCGGGATAAACTGGCGTGCCGACCTCACGGTCGCGGTGCCACGTGGCCACAAGTCCCGCCACGGTCGTGTCCCAGTCGACGAAGGCGTCCATGTACTTGCGGGGCGCTAGGAGCAGCGGCAACTCAGTTTCGTCCAGCCGAATGACGAACAAGAAAGACCGCTTCTCCTTCAGATCGCGGAACAATGCAGCGGTCCACTCCACTTCGACCCAGCGGCGGTCCGGGGTGTGGCGCGACCACAGGAGGACGCAGTAGCTAGACCGGGTCAAGATCTTGTTAATCACAATGAGAAGGTCTTCACCTGGCAGGATGCTGTGCTCGTCCACGAACGCGTCGAATCCGCGGGCCGCCAGGTCATCACGGAGTCTTTTGGCCTGCGGCCGATCTTCCCCGGCGAACGAGAGGAAGACCAGCGGCTGGTCGTGGTCGATGCGGTCAGTCACGTCGTCTCCGTTGATTGAGGCGCCGACGTATCAGTCGGCCGAATGGTCCGCCGCCTGCCTGCCATCCCGAATCGCCGTATAGGGTCCAGCAGGCCCAACGGGCCGGGTGATCGCGGTAAGGAACGTCGTCGGGCTGCCCAGCTTTCCCCTCGCACACGTCGAGTTGGGCACGCTGGAGTGCCACGTCGCGCGGCAGGTAGCGCAAGTAGCGCTCGAACCGGTCGAGCACCGGCGCGGCGACCGGATCGTCCGCGACCCATCTAGCCGCGACCACCGCGCCCGCGCCCGCTTGTATTGCGGCCCTGACGAAGCCGGCCCGCTCATCCCGGCCCCGGCGATGAGCCATTCCGGATTCGCACGCCCCGAGTACAAGCGTGCCGCATCCCCGCAGATCCATGCTCTGTAGCGCTTCCGGACGCAGACGCCCGCAGGACCCGGCAGGTTCTAGCTGCAGCCACGACCTGGCCGGATCGCGCGCGTCATATCGACCGTGGCTGTCGATTCGCACTCTGTTGTAGCGACGGGACTCCAAATGCGCGCGCAGCTGTTCCGGCGTCGCGGCAGATCCGTCCAGCAGGGTCTGGCCCCGCATCCTCGCCGACGCGGTCAGCCCGTCGCCTGGCGGACTCACCAACAGGGCCCGGTCTCCGCGCTGATACAGCGACCGTCGGTACAGGGGAGAGCGCGCCGAGAGGCAGGGCAGATCGGAGAACGCATATCGGTGCCCGAGCCGTGCTGACGTCCCGGGGACCGCCAGCGCGGCGAAGGGGATCTCGGCCAGTGTCCCGCCGGCGACGGTCGCGACCCGCTGGACCTCCGGCGGTATCAGCGGAACCACCGCGCGTACGGCGATCAGATCGGTGATCTCGGCGAGCGCCTGGTCGAATTCGCCGCTGGCCACGGTGGCCTCCAGGAACTCCCGGTCCTGGCAATTGCTGAGGTCGTTGACCGCAGCCTCAAGCGGTGTGGGGCTTAGCGGAACACACAGATGATGGAGAAGCTCCCGACCAATGATCGCATGGTGTACGTGATCTGGGGTCGCGTGCAGGAGCCAGACGACCTGCGAGGGTGGCAGGGACCGAGCGATCCCGCGTACCCAGCGCCATGCCCCGTCGAGGTCGCCGAGCTGCGGCAGGTCGCGGATGAGGTCCGTTCCGTTCGGCAGGATGCCGCCAAGTATGGTGGCGCCGCGTGCCGCCTCCATGGCGACGACGATCCCCGCCGCGGCTTCGGCTCCGTACGCGGCCTTCGCTTCGCTCGCCGCGCTGATCCGCTCATCGTGCTCGTCGGGAGCCGCCAGCAGCATGCCGATTCTGACGTCATCTGTGATCTGACAGGCGGCGACATGCTCTTCCAGACGATGCGCTTCGCCCCAGCACCAGGCGGCGGGCTGGCTACCGTCGGCGCGCCGCGCGTAGGCCCGTCCGAGCCGGCGCAACGCGGGAATCCGGATCTCGATCAGGGCGGGGTCCTCCGCTAGGTCGGCCGCGCGGCCGAGGTGGCCGATGGCGGTCCTCAGAGCGGACGGCGTCCCTGAGATCCGATGCCGTGCCAGCTCCAACTCCCCAGTGGCGAGGTGCCAAGTGGCCTTGTCCCGGTCGTTTTCCGCTCGTGGGCGCAGGTCGACGAGCAGACGCTCGACATCGTCGAGCCGAGCGGTGCCGATCAGACGACGAGCGTCCTGTACAGCCTGGTTGAACCGCAACGAGGTGACTGGCCCAAGCCACTCTTCTGGTGACAACCTGGCCATCGCCTCGTCGGTCGATGGATCCTGAAACTCGGCCGCGACATCCCGCAGCATCTTGGTCAGCCGTTCTGCGGTCTCATGCTGGCACGTAAGCCGCGCCAGGACCACAAGCTGGCTGAGCACCGGCACGCGGAGCGCCGGGTCGAGGTCCGGGGCAGCCACCGCCCGCAGCAGTATGCGATACGCCTCCTCGTAGCGGAGTTCGCGCTTGAGGGCCGTGGCGACGCGTAGATGGTCAGCGGTCGTCTTCAACTGCGGTCTAGCGAGTGCTTCCGCTACGGCTTCCCTTTTGCCGAGGCGGACATCCAGCAGCGACAGATCCTCGTCTATCACGGCCGCGCGGTCCAGCGCGGTGACGGCCAGGAAGCACCGACGGGCGTCCGACAGCCACTGCTTCGCGCGAGTGAGATCGCCTCGGTCGGCCGCAGCTAGCCCTTCGACGCGAAGCAGACGTGCGTTGTCATCGTCGGACAAGGGCTCGGGACACTTGGCGGATACGACCCGGGCCATAGTGGCGTCGGTAGCGGCGCCCTCGTGGTCACCGATCGCGCCGCGGGCCTCGGCCCGCAGCAGCCAAAGATCGAACTCGTCCACAGCGGCCGCGGCCAGATATTCGCCGCAGCGTCGCAGCGCGAGGGTTGCGCCGCCACGTGTCAGCAACCGTACGACGTGGTCTACGGCGAGTGCTGATCGGAGTTCGTCACTGTCAGCCAACGCGACAGCCTGGCGGTAGGCCGTGTCGATGCCCCGCACATCGTTACGTTCGAACGCCGCGTCGGCTTGGCCTATGAGCGACGTGATCTGAGTCCCAGGGGTGATCTCGATCCGTCCGGTCACTGACCGTGTCCTACGGATTCTGAAGCGCTCACCGGTGATACGGCGCCGGCCGGGGATACGAGCAGAATCTGGTCGCCCGACGCGAGTGGCTCGACGGTCCAGTTCAACGTGGGAGTCGGTGCTGGGGTGGAGATAGAGGTCGTTGCTGTCGAGGCTCTGATCCATGCGGCACCGTGGTGTACCCACACGTCGGGCCGTACGTGCGCGCTGCTCGTGGCCACGAACGCCGACACGGTCACCTTCGTGTCCAAGGGCAGCGTGCTGGTAATGATCGGACCGTCCTCGAATGCCAGCGTTGAGCGGAATGCCTCGTAGTTCACGTACACCTGGCCGCTCATCCTGAACGCGTCCGCGAGGGACATCGAGCGCCCCTGAAAACTTTCCACGGGGGTGAGGGCGCCCTTGTCAACGAGCAGGGCCTGACCGCTCTCGATGAGGATCAGCGGGGCCTGGTACGGGTGTGAGCCGACCGCCCTCTGCACTGGAGAGGCCCACGGGTGATCGGGGGGCACCAAAGTCACCGTGCCGGGGCCGACCAGCGCAACACCATCGCCGTCCAGTACGACAGTGCGCAGGTATCCGTCCCTGGCCCGCGCGGCGTCGCGCATGGCACCGTTGATCCGGGTAAAGTCGCGGAGCATTGCCGCGCCTTCCGGCGAGCCGTGCAGCCCGAGGATCGGATCGTCGTCACGGACGAGCAGGTGCCCGTTCTGTTCATACGCAGTGGTGGTCTTCCCTGCCGGTGTGGTCACCCGCAGCGAGGAGTCGCCCGGGTTGGGCGGAGGGCTCCCTGTCCTGACAACAGCTGTGTGACTGGTCGTTACGGGCGAGACGTCTAGCCACCTGCCGCTCTGATCGGGACCATGCACGAGTTTGCCGTAGAAGAAGGCCGGGCCGCTGCCATCCGATTTCGGCGCCCCGCCACGGAACACCAGGTTGTCACCGGTCGGCGGTTCTTGTCCGGTGATCGACAGCCACGGGGCATCGGAGCCAGCCATCCGGTACAGCGTCTGCCCGTCAGGGGTCCGCAACTCGTACAGGACTCCGTCGGTCAGCACTCCGTCGGTCGCGGCCGACAGCCCGACCGCGGGTCGCGCCGAGAGCTTGCTCTGGACCGATTCGAGGGCCACCCGGGATCCGGTCCAACAGGCCTGAGCGCCACTGAATGGTGACCACCCCCACGTTATTGCGGACCTCGAGCCCGCCCAGGTCCTGCCCCTGGAGGCCGACTTGCTCGGAGATCTCTCCCTGGCGAGCCGAGATCCTGAGCTGGAGCGTGCGGGGCGCGGTGCTGGCCCGCCACACTTTCAGGCCGCCGAATGGAGCGACCCGCCGTCCGCTACCGGTCACGTCGACGATGTCCGTGCCATTGTCGGTAGAGAACCGGCGCTCAAGGAAGCTCGTCACCTTGCTCGAGTCGTCCAGCGATACCTGCTTGATGTCGCCGGTCCCGTTTCCGTCGTCGAAGGCCGAGGCTCTGCTGTAGGTTCCCGCACGGCTGACGGAAGCAGGCAGGTCGGGATGGTAGTTGACGTTTCCCTCGCGGACGCTGCTGTTCGCGAGGGAGACACCACCCTCGATGGCCCGGACGCCACAGTCCATAAACGTCTTAGACGGCAGGTGCGCGATGGACTCTCCGTAGCTTGTCAGCCCATCACCGATGTTGAGAGCAGCCCCTGGCGGAGACACGAAGTCGATCGGCGACCGCTCGCGGAACTCGTGGTGGCGGTGATACCAGTCCGAGAATGTCAGATTCGACGGCATCTGGTTATCCGGCAGCTGCGGGAGCGTCGCCGAGGTCTTGCTGACCAGCCAGTCGATGACGTCGCTCCACCGCATGATCTGATCGAGGCGCTGGTACTCGGGGTCGTAGTCGGCCACCGCCTGATAATGCTGATCCCACCACAGCAGCGCACGGCCGAAGGAGTAGCTCGGTTCGACCTCGCTTCCCTTGGGACCGTCTTCACGGGCGTATAGCCGGGTCGGTTCCGCGCCGATGCTGATCCCTTTCGCGTCGGACCGTACTGCCGAGTCGTTCTCCCCGAACCACAGCCGACCGGTCTCGCCCGTGGACCCGCTGTTCGCGTCGCACTCGCTCCATACCGTCGGCGCGGTCGTGGTAGGTGCGAACCCGGTCGCCGACTCGCTCGGAATCCCGGTGCCGGTGCCAGCAACCCAGTTCTTGGCCACATAGTCGGTGTAGAAGAGCGTCATGCCGACCTCGGTGCCGGCCAGCTCGCCGTCATAGCGCGCCTGACTGTACGCAGACCCGCCAAGCAATTGCCTATCCAGTGCCCAGAGCTGCGTCCGGTCGGTCGGGAGGCCATACTGGGACAGGGTCGCTGCCGGCACGCCGCCGAACAACGCCTGATTGACCACGTTCTGCTCGAGGTCGGTGGCGGATCGGAATGGCGAACCTGCCCAGTCGCTGTTAATGATCCGGTTCGCCATGTCCTGGCTCAACCCGGGAATCACGGCGAGCAGATCCGCCACCGTCGTGACGCGTTGCGGGTCGAGTGAGAACCCCGGAAGCTGACCTCCCACGTTCTGAGCGTCCGTGTAACCTCGCTGGAGCGCCGATACGTCGGCCATGTTCATCCGCGCGTCCTGGCCGGTGTGCCAATCCCATCCGTTCGCCCAGAGATCCGATCCGCGCAGCTCAAGACGGGACAGATAGCTGGTTCGGGCCAGGAACCTCGTCAGCTCGTCGGCCGTGCCGACGGGCATTGTCACGTAGCCGTTCGCGGCGCGGACCTGGCTGGTCGGTTCAACCGGATCGGCCGTTATATCGATCGTGTCCGTGGCGGGGTCGATCTGGTAGTGGTGCACTTGGACCTGCGGAGCGTCAGTACCGGCATCGGCCCGGTACTGATCGAGCATTAGCCCGATGGTTCGAGCCTGGTGGGGATCACCGCGCTGTACCAGGATGTGCAAGACGCCGTCGCCGTCATAAAGGTACCGGCCCGGCCCGATGTCCTGCTGGGCGAGGCCCGCGAATCCCGCGTCACGCACGGGCAGTGTGTCATATGTGGCGTCACGCAGTTGCGCCGTGGCCATCCCTAGGTGGGATGCGAGGCCAAGGCGCGCCCAGTCGTGCACCTGCTCCTGCGCCTCGGCCGAATCCAGTCCGCTCAGCCAGCCAGCGGCTCCCGCGTACGAGATCACGAAATCGCGGCTCACGGAGGCGGCGCTCCCCGATTGCCCGATTTCTCCTGAATTGGCACAGCCGACAAGAATCATCGAGGCGCCGACAAGGATCAGTGCGATCGTTGATCGAATTCCCCGAGACCGGCGCATTTGAGATCCTTTGGAATCTGCGGATCCGGCAGTTCCTCGGCGAGTTGGGCGATCCAGGTGATGCCGCCATCGACCCCGCCGCCGCGCGTTGCGCCTATTATCGTCGAACCCGAGCGCTGCGGACATGGCCAGCCGTATGCCGTGCAGAACTCTTAGTTCGAGCACATCGAAACTCATCTGCCACCTCCGCTCCGGGCTGTACGGCAGCGTAGCGGGACTGATCGGCAGCTTTCCGGCTTTCCGGGTTTCCAACTGTTTCTGAAACGGGAAACCTATGCCGCTCGGCGATTTTCCAGCACATTATTGATACGTCAGATTCCCATGCGACACACACCGCCTGAGGAGGTTTACCAGCGATGGATACCTACGTCATCTTCGTGTCGTAAGTCACCCGGACAGCCGCGATCCGCGCAACACTGTGGCTGTGAGTGAGCCGCCGAAGGGATTCGGAGAGGAACTACGCAGCCGGCGCCAGACCGCCGGTCTGTCGTTGGCCGAGCTGGCTACGCGGATCCATTACAGCAAGAGCCACCTGAGCAAAGTGGAGAATGGACATACCAGGCCCGACCGGGTGTTCGCCGAGGCGTGCGACACGGCGCTCGGCGCGTCCGGAGCCCTGATCGCGCTGCTCACCGACGACGCCAGACCTCGCGGGATAATCAGGTTCTCTGGCCTGCCAGCGGCGACGCGGTACTTCGTCGGCCGGGTCGAAGAGCTAACCCGCATCGGTGCCGCGTTGCTCGACCAGAACACTGGAGCCGCTGTATGCGTGCTGCACGGCATGGCAGGCGTTGGCAAGACCGCGCTTGCCCTACGCGCCGCGTGGGATGTTGAAGCCCAGTTCCCGGATGGCTGTCTGTTCTTCGATCTGAACGCCGACACTGTCGGGTCGACAGGTGTGTCCAGCGCGGAGGCGTTGGACCGTCTGCTGCACGCGCTCGGCGTGTTTGGCGAGGATATCCCGCGGGATACGGACGGCAAGGCGAACCTCTACCGCGACCGACTGCGTGGCAGACGGATGCTGCTCGTGCTGGACAACATCCACAGCGTCAGGCAGGTTGCCCCCTTGCTTCCAGCCGAGCCAAGGTGCGGGGTCTTGATCACCAGCAGGAACAGCCTGAACGCGCTTGACGACGCGGTCCACGTGCCGGTCGACATACTTCCGGTCGCACAGGCCATCGCGCTGTTCCGAGATGTCGGGGGAATGCGGGTGCCCGATGATGACGAGGTCGTGGCGCGCATCGTCGAGTACTGCGGCCGATTGCCGCTCGCGGTGCGGATTGCCGCGGCTCGATTCCGAAGCAACCCGACCTGGATGCTCTGCGATTTCGCCGCTCGGCTGGCAGATGAGGCGCATCGCCTGCGTACGCTTGACGACGGCGAGCGTAGCGTCAGCGCAGCGTTCAGCCTGTCCTACCGGAACCTCTCAGCCGACCAGCGACGGATGTTCGGGCTCCTGTCGCTGCATCCCGGGCGCGACATCGCGATACGAGCGGCAGCGGCGCTGGCAGGCGCGGGCTTGCCAGAGACCGAGCACCTGTTGAGGCCGCTCTGCGACGCGCATCTGATCATTCAGCGGCCTAGCGGCTACGTAGGGTTCCACGATCTCGTTCGGGTATTCGCGACGGAGTACGCGCTGCCGACGTTGCCCGCCGCTGAGCAGGACGCGGCAATGTGCCGGTTGCTGGACCTCGTGCTATTCCAGACGGCCGCGAGCGACAGTATGCTGACTCCTCACCGGTACCAGCCTCCCATCGATCTGCCCGACCTGCCGGACGTAGCTGAGGGGTTCACCGATAAGGAAGAGGCGCTGGCATGGCTAGACGCGGAGTGGCCCAGCTTGGTCGCCTTGTGCGGCGTGGCATCGGCCCACGGGCGACATGAGCGATGCTGGCAGCTCGCCTTCTTCCTGCGGGACTACTTCTTCCACGCGAAGCTCTGGGCCCCGTGGATCGTCACCCACCAGTTGGCGCTGACGTCAGCGAGACTGGCGGGCGACGACCGGGCCACCGCGATGACGCTGAACAACCTGGGCATAGCTCACGTGGACAGCGGGAATCCCAAAGCCGCCCGAAACCACTACACTGAGGCGCTGAGGCTGTTCCGCTCACTCGCGGACGAGCACGGCGCGGCCACTGCTCGATCAAACCTGGCGTGGGCCAACCTGTACCTGGGCAACCATATGGCCGCGTTGCGCCATCTGAAGATCGCCCTGGACTTCTACCGAAGTACCGGCGCGACACGCAACGCCGCGATCACGCTCCGCGGGATCGCGCTGACCGAAGCCGAGATGGGATCGTTTACCGACGCTCTACGTGATGCGGAACAGGCGCATGACGAACTTCGCGAGCTGGAGCTGGAATTGGATATGGCGATGGCTCTGAACTGTATCGCGTGGATACACTTCCGAGCTAACCGATATCGGGAAGCCGCCACGTTTTATGAGCGGGCCGTCGAATCGGGTGAACGTATCGGAAGTCGGCACGAGGTTGCTCGTGCCCAAACTGGCCTCGGAAATGTAGCGGCAGTGGTCCGAGACCACATGAAAGCGACAGAACTATGGTCGCTGGCTGGGAAATCGATGAGTAACCTCAGCCCTGTCGTCGTCGGCGAAGCCCGAGCTCGCCATAGTTTGGAAAACACCAGCTAGTTCTGCATCCGATTTAGGAGTGACAGGACCATGCATGCAGTACACCGGACCATTCTGGCCGTGGATGTCGAGGGCTTCGGCGACTCGCACCGTTCTGACGCGCATCAGGTCGCCGTGCGCGAGGGGCTTTACCGGGCTCTAGAGATGGCGTTCTCCGCAAGCGGCATCCCGTGGGCAGAGTGCTATCGCGAGGACCGAGGAGATGGTGTCCTGGTGTTGGTCCCGCCGCATGTGCCAAAAGCCCTGTTCGCCATGTCGCTTCCCGAGCATCTGGCCGAAGCTTTGCGCGAGCACAATGCAGTGCACAGCGTGAAAGCCCAGATACGTCTCAGGATGGCGTTGCATGCCGGAGAGATGTACCTTGACCGCCACGGTGCGACCGGAAGGTCAGTCAATCTCGTATTCCGCCTCCTGGAAGCTAGCGAGCTGAGGCTTGCACTTGCACGGGCATCTGGCGTCCTCGCGCTCATCGTCTCCTCCTGGTTCTTCGAAGAGGTCGTTCAGAACACCCCCGCCAGCATCGCGACGGCCTATCGGAAAGCAGAGGTTGCGGTGAAGGAGACCGGCGCCATTGCGTGGATATTGGTGCCTGATCTGCAGCACGCGCCGACAGTGCCGCGCCAGCTTCCCGCAGCACCCCAAATTGTCGGCCGCGCCACCGAACTCGGCCAGCTAAGCGCCCTGCTGGACGCCAGGCTTTACACACGGCTCTGCGTGATCAGCGGTATTGCTGGCGTTGGGAAGACAGCTCTCGCTCTGCGATGGGCGCACCTAGTCGCCGACCGCTTCCCCGACGGGGAGCTTTTCATCGACCTCAACGGCTTTAGCGCGCAAGTGCCTGTAGAGGCAGCCGAGGCTCTCCATGGCTTCCTCACCTCAATGGGGGTCGATTTGCAGGCAATCCCCACTACCCTGGGCGCCAAAGCTGCGCTGTACCGCAGCCTGCTCGCACAACGGCAAATGCTGGTAGTACTCGACAATGCCAGAGACTACGAGCATGTCTTGCCGCTGCTCCCAGGGGCCTTCCCCGGCACAATGATCATCACCAGCCGAAATAAGCTCGCTGGCCTTACGGTCCGTGCTGACATCCGGCAGATAGAACTCGACGTTCTCGGCACTCACCACGCTCTCCAGGTCCTCGCGCGTCAGGCCAAGCAGCCGCGGCGTATCGATGCGGAGTCCCAGGCCGCAGTCACCGTGACCCAACTGTGTGCCGGTCTCCCGCTGGCGTTGAAGATCGCCGCCGCTCGGGCAGCTATTCGACCCCGTCTCCGTCTCCAGCAGTTGGCTGCGGAGCTTTCTGACGAGCGGAATCGGCTTACAGCGCTCATGGTTGGTGACGCAGGCCTGGGTTTGCGGCAGGTCTTCTCCTGGTCGCACAAGCACCTGCCGGACCAATCAGCGAGGTTGTTCCGACTTCTCGGGGTACATCCTGGCCCGGACATCGATGTCTATGCTGCTGCAGCTCTTACCGGGACCAGCCTCATGGAAACCCGCCGGTCCATCGATAATCTGCTCGAAACCCATCTTCTTGAGGAAAGGCTTCCCGACCGGTTCGTAATGCACGATCTAATAAGCGCCTATGTTCGCGACCTAGCCATAGATAACAACGATTACCCAAGTGCGCTGAACAGGCTTTTCGATTATTACCTGAGCACTGCCGACCAGGCGGACCGGTTTATCTCACCCCACCGCTACCGGATACCACTGAACATCGGCAATACGACTATCACCACCCCGGTAATCGGCAGTTACCACCAGGCTCTCGGACTGCTCTCCACGGAGCATAGGAATCTCATGGAGATGTGCCGAATAGCTGGAACCGGTTTCGAGGACCGTTCCTGGCAGCTCGCGTATACCCTCCGCAGCTTTTTCTTTCTCACCAAGCGTTGGGATGCGTGGATCCAGACACATGAGCTTGCTCTCGCTGCATGCTTGCGGTCTGGCGATCGCAAGGCAGAGGCTATGACACGCAACAATCTCGGAAGAGCGTTGCTCGAATCCGGGCGGCAAGATGAGGCCGCATCCCACTACGAAAGCGCACTGCGCCTATTTGAAGAGATAGGCGACTGGCATGGCGTAAGCAACGCGCTGGCCAATCAGGCGACCATTCTGCGCAGACAAGGCAAGCTCGATGATGCACTACGCCACAACATCCGGGCGCTGGCGTATTATCGCCAAGCCGGAGCTCGCCGGAACGCAGCCATCACCCTGCGCAGCATATCCCTCGTAGAGTTGGGACTCCGTCGGCTCGCCGATGCGAGAAATCATGCCGAAGAAGCCCTGAAAGGCTTCGTCGAGCTAGGCATACACTTGGAGGCCGCGAAGGGTTTCAACACGCTCGGCCTCATCCTTCAGCACTGCGGGGATCTTGCAGTGGCGCCCGACGCCTACCGGCAGGCTATCGAGTTCAGCCGACAATGCAGCAGCATCTATGAGGAGGCGCGTGCACTACATCGACTCGGGGCCATCTCTGTCATGCTAGGCGCCAACAACGAGGCGAAGCGCCAGTGGCGTCAGGCTCTCCATCTGTACCAGTCCCTAGGCGCCGCCAAAGCCGGGCAAGTGGCAGCCGACCTCGCGGAACTTGCCAACAGGAATCCTCCCTGAACCTAAGCTCACTCGGCTCAGCCTCCTCGCTCTACACCGCTGGCAGCGCCGGAGAACGGAGAGAGGGTACCGCTGATGCGCACGGAAGTAGCGGTGACTGCCTTCGTCGTATCCGTGACACTCGGCCGACTCTCAAAGACCCGCTGGTCGTACGCCTGATCTGGACTCTGGTTAAAGATAACGCCCTGAGCCAGAGGCAGCAGTTCGATATCTGCGCACGCCTCGTGTCCACTCTGGGAACCAGCTATAACCTCCATGAGGACCGACGGCGCCGATTCAGGCGGCCGACTGCTGGACCCCCGACCCCGCGACTGGGGGAGTCGTCGCCGAGCACGTCCCGGCGGCCTCGCACGAGACGTCGGTGCTCGATAAGCATCACGGCGGCACAAGGCCGCGCCTCGCCGGGCAGTGTGGCACAGGACCACCGCGGAGAAGGCGTTCGTCGCTCTTGGCCCCGCCGCGGAGCAGTTCATCGCGGGTCGGCAGTTTCAGGGAACGTCCGGCTGACCTCCGACCTTGGTGAGCTGGCAAGTTCGGCCAGCTTGGCGCGGATCTGGTCGGCGTCTGGATGCCCGAGGTCGTCGAGGATCACGAGCGCCTCCTCCCACGCCAGACGGGCCTGCGCTGGGTTCCCGGCGGCGTGCTGGGCGTCGCCGAGGTGACCCAGGGTCTCCGCGGCCCCCCAGCGGCCGCCGATCTCGCGATACAGGCCGAGTGCCTTCCGGTAACAGGCGGTGGCCTCGGCGTAGCTGCCGAGCTGCTGGTGGACGTATCCGAGGCTGTCCAGCACGCTGGCCACCCCCTCGTCGTGGCCGAGGTCACGGAACAGGCCGAGCGACTGCCGCAGGCAGGCCAGTGCCTGCTGATGATCGCCGAGCAGGCCGTGGAACCAGCCGGCCGAGTTCAGCGCCATGGCGCGGCCCGGCAGGTCGCCGGCGGCCGTCCAGGACTCCAGCGCGCGCTGGGCGTGGCCGAGGGCCTCGGCGTAGCGGCCCTGGTTATTCAGCGTCAGGGCCAGTGCGTGCTGGACATATGCCTGCCCGGCATGGTCTCCGCGCTCGGTGTGGATGCCCAGGGCGAGTTCCAGGTGGGTGTAAGCGTCCTCGTACCGGCCGAGCCTGCCGCTGACGAAGCCGAATCGCTGGTGGGCTGAGGCTTGCGCCGCCTGGTCGCCCAGCCGCCCGGTGGCGGTCAGTGCGATCTGCTCGATAGCGGCCCAGTCCTGCCACCGGCCGCGTGTGTCAAGGAACCGGGACAGCGCCCACGCCATTTGCCACGCGTGGGTATCGAAGCCGGCCTCGAGGGCGCGTCCGGCGGCGGCCATCAGCACACGGCGCTCGGCCTGGAACCAGGCCAGGGCGTCGGCGCCGTCGCCGATGTGCTCCGGCTCGACGCCCGGCGTTGCCGCGGCCAGCGTGATCGGCCTGCGGCTGGGATGCAGCCGCAACGCCGCGGAATGAGCCGTGTGCAGGTAATGATCAAGCATCCGGCCAGCGGCCGCACGCCGCTCACTATCGCTGTCGGTAGATCTGGTCAGCTCAGCGGCGTAGGCGCGGAGGAGATCGTGCAGTCGATACCGGCCAGGGGCGGTTTCCTCAACGAGGTGGTCGTTGTATAGGGCGTCGAGGCTCCGGCGGGAGAGGTCAAGCGGGATATCGCCGAGTGCGCTGGCAGCATGGACATTCACTTCAGCCCCAGGGTGGAGGCTGAGCCGGCGGAACAAGCGTCGCTGGGTCGCGGGCAGGTCGCGGTATGACAGTTCGAAGGCGGCTGCCACAGCCCGGTCACCGGCGATTAGTTCAGCCAGCCGGTCATGGGCGGCGGCGAAGCTGGCGGCGAGGTCGGTGATGCTCCAGCTGGGGTGGTGAGCGAGCCGCCCGGCGAGCAGGGCTATGGCCAGCGGCAAGTAGCCGCACAGCTTGACCATTTCGGTCACCGCCGACGTCGTACCCTCGGCCGCGGCGCGCCGGGCTAGCCTAATGAACAGCTCGGCGGCCTCGCGTGGCGGCAGTGTCTCCAGCGGCAATGGCCTGGCACCGTCTAGGGCTATGAGACGGCGGCGGCTGGTGACAAGGACTAAACAACCGGCTGCCCCGGGCAGAAGCGGTTCGACTTGGGCGTGGTCGGCTGCGTCGTCCAGGACCAGCAGCATCTTTTTCCCGGTCAGGCGGTCACGCCACCGCAGCGCTCGGGCGTCCACACCCGCCGGGATCTCATTAGGGGTCATGCCGGTACATATCAGCAAGTCACCGAGGACTTCACCAGGGTCTATCGGCTTCTGGCCGGGTGTGTGAGCGTGGAGCTGGACGAATAGCTGCCCATCTGGGAAGGCGCCGCTAAGCAGGTGCGCGGCGCGGGTAACCAGCGCGGTCTTGCCCACTCCAGGCATTCCGTCCACGGTATGGATGCCGGTAACGCCGCCAGTTCCTCCGACAGTGACGCCCAGCTGCTGGAGTTCATCTTCGCGACCGGTAAATGCCGCCACGTCTCGCGGCAGCGTGTGAATAACCGTCTCCGGTGCTGGTCTTGAGCCGGTGCAGGTGGTCAGGTACAGGTCTTGTCCGGCGATGAACTGCCTTGCCCGACCTCCGGCCTGGGCTCTTATGCGAGCGGCAGGTATGCCCTCGCGCTCAGGGATAGTCATGACTCAGCGATATTCATGTCCCGCCCAGCGATGTATTGCCGGGCTTGGCCCCGCGCCCGGGCGTTGAGGATCATCTGCCCGACCCGCGGCTGCTCATCAGGCGGCACACCACACGACAAGTGCTCATCCAACAGGCGCCGCAGCCCAGGCGTCAAGGCGGGATTCTCTTCGAGCAGTCGTTGCAGCTGCAACCGCCAGGAATCCGCCAGCGCCCGCTCGGCGACTTCATCTCCCCGCTCGCGCACAGCCAGCACCTGGACACGCAACACCTTCAGGTCAGCGCTCACAGCATCAGCCTGTCCGGGATGAGCACGTCGCCACCAAGCCACCACCGCGACACTGACCTGCTGCCATGCGTTGGTGGCCATCGCACCGACCAACGCCGTCGCCGCTGCCAACGCGATCGAATCCATACCCCCACCCTTAGGGAACTCCGCTATCTCGGCCTAAGCGAACATGCGCACGCCAGAAGATCCGATACAGACCTGGTTGCCAATGGCTCGCGAATTTGATTCCCCGACGAACACGTGGATGCCCACCCTAGAGCGGGATGCCACGACTAGAGAGTACAGCAGTGACCATGGCCACGATAGCGAAAGGTATAAGAAACATTTCAGGATACGGTATCAAAGTCGACTCGCCAGGGTTCGCGTCCGCGGAGTCCCCACAACTATTATACTTTCGATACACGTGCATTAGAATTGTGCGCGCTAACATCTCGCGATCCTGCCCGGGACAGAATACGGAAGCGACGGCTCGTACTCAAGTCCCATGTCTGCAACGCCATCTGCCCCCCCGCCGCGCATACGAGATGCATCTGCAACCGCAGCAGCTAACGATCGCTCGGCGCTCTCGCGGGCTATGCCCCATGATGGGGGTCGGCCGAGCCGATCGGGTTACGTGATCTCTGCGGAGCGCCATCACGCCACGTCGCCAGCTCGCGAGACGCTGAACGCTACGGCATAAACTGCGTCACATGTTGCAATTCTCTATTGGGTGGAGCTCATGTGGACGGAGTGATCGGTTCGGAAGTCGATGGTTGGGCTGCCGCAGGTGGATGCTGTCACCTGCGTTCGATGAGGGCAAGGAGATGCTGGATGGAATTGCTGGATTCCCGGTCGCCGAAGATATGGGCTTACCGCTGGTGAGATGGCGAATACGAACGCCATCGAGAGGTTGCGCGCTTGGCGTTTCCACAGTCTTCTGGTCACGGAACTCCATAACGTCCTGGAAGGTTATGACGCCGCAGGCGCCGCCGTTCTGGCCATAGGGCTTATAACGGCGATCAAGCTGGTCACGGCGCGGCACGGGCGCACGCACCGGGCCGACCAGATCGCCCGCCACCTGGCGCCCCGGCGGGACCGAGCCCGGCTGGGAGCGCGGGCCCGGGCCGCGGAGTCGGCGCGGCTGGGCGGGGCGTGGGCCGGGTCGCCGCTGGGGCGGATCATCCCCGGCGGGCAACTCGCGGTGGCCGGACCCGAAGATGTCAGCGTCGACGTGTGGGGCGCGCGGGCCGGAAAGACCACCAAACGGGTCATCCCCGCCATCCTCGACGCACCCGGCGCAGTGCTCGCGACCAGCAACAAGCGCGATATGAGCGACGCGACCCGTGTGGTGCGGGAGCGCACTGGCACGACGTGGCTATTCGACCCGCAGGGACTGGCCAGCGACGGCGTCCCGGCCTTCACCTACGATCTGCTCGGCCCCGTTAACGATGTGTCGGCGGCGCAGAAGCTGGCCGCGATCTTTGAAGCCTCCACCCGCGAGCCCGGCGCGCGGACCGACGCGCACTGGGACACCGCCGGACGGGACCTGCTCGCCTGGCTATTCCTCGCCGCCGCCGCGCACCGCCTGCCGATCGGTCAGGTGTGGGAATGGCTCTCGAACCCCGACGACGCCGCCCCGGCCATGCTGCTGCGCCAGGCCGGGCACGCCGGGCCGGCCACCGCGGTGGAAGGAGTGCTCGGGCAGCCAGACAAGATGCGCGGCTCGACGTACGGCACCGCGCAGCGGATGGCCCGGGCGCTGGTCAACCCATCACTGCTCGCGTGGGTGACACCGTGCGCTGGGCTCCCGTCATTTGATCCCGCGGCGTTCCCGGCCAGTACCGACACGTTGTATGCGCTGTCGCGGGAGGGTGAGGGGTCGGGCGGGCCGTTCGTCGCCGCGCTGACCGCCCACGTGTGCGAAGCGGCCGAGCGGCTCGCCGCCGGGTCGGTGTCCGGGCGGCTGGCGGTGCCGATGACGGTGGAACTGGATGAGGCGGCCAACATCGTCCGCTGGCCCGAGCTGCCCAAGCTGTACAGCCACTACGGATCCCGCGGCATCTTGCTGCACTGCTACCTGCAGTCCTGGACCCAGGGCGCCGAAGCGTGGGGCGAGTACGGGATGCGGGCCATGTGGTCGGCCGCCACGATCCGGGTGCTGGGCGCCGGGGTGGCCGATGAGAAGTTCCTGGCCGAGTTCAGCTCCCTGATCGGGGATCACGAGGAATGGATCCTCCAGTCCGTGTACACCGGGCGGTCCGGGGAGCGGCAGCTCACCCAATCGCTGCGCAAGGACCGGGCGCTAGCCGTGTCGGACCTGGCGTCGCTGCCCAAGGACCGGGCCATCGTGATCGCGTCCGGGTCCCGGCCGGTAGTCATCAAGACGGTGCCATGGATGGACGGGCCACACGCCGCGGCGATCCGCGCCGCTTTGACATCGGGGGCAGGGTCATGAGTGCGATCGCGGTCCCGGCCGGGCTGCCCGCGGGACGGCTGGTTGTGCGTGGTGTGGCCGGGGCTGGTGCGGCGGTGCTGGCGCTGGTGCTGTTGTTCGCGGCGGTGGGGCAGCAGCCGCCTGTGCCGGAACCGGGCGGGGCGGTGGATACGGCGCAGATCCCCGCCGCTTATGTGCCGTGGGTGCTGGCCGCCGGGTCGCTGTGCCCGGTAATCACACCGGCGATCATCGCCGCCCAGGACCAGGTCGAGTCCGGGTGGAACCCGCACGCGGTGAACGGCACGTCCGGGGCCGAGGGGATCGCGCAGTTCCTGCCGTCCACGTTCACCAGCTGGGGCCGCGACGACGACGGGACCGGGAACGTGTCGCCGTTCAACCCGCGCGACGCGATCATGGCCCAAGGGCGGTACGACTGCTCGCTCGCCGCCTTGGCGGCGCGGCTGGTTTCATCTGGGCAGGCGGCCGGGAGCGTGCTCGATCTCGCGCTGGCCGCCTACAACGCGGGACCTGGCGCCATGGAGGCAGCCCACGGTGTACCGGCTGACGCCGCTGCCTACGTGCAGCAGATCGAGTCGCTCGCCGCGTCGAAGTACTCGGCTGCGGGGACGGCGGGCAGCGCTGCCGCGCAGATCGCGGTGGCCGCGGCCGAATCCGCGCTCGGCACCCCCTACCAGTGGGGCGGGTCGTGCGCCAACCCGCACGGTGCTGATCCTTCTGGCTGGTGCGACTGCTCCTCACTGGTCCAGATGGCCTGGCGGACAGCCGGGGTAGAGCTGCCGCGCACCACGTTTCAGCAGGTCGGTGCCGGGACGCCGGTGGCGTCGGTGAGCCAGCTGCGGCCCGGTGATCTGGTGTTTACGCCGGGGTCTGATGGGTCGGCGGCGGCGCCCGGTCATGTCGGCATTTATGCCGGTAACGGGCAGATTATCCACGCGCCGCACACCGGACAGGTAGTGCAATTCTCGTCGGTCGCGTCGTGGCTATCCCAGATCGTGGCGATGCGGCACATCGGCTGAGGAGGCGGTTAGCATGGCTGACCCGGAGGAGAAGCTCGGGCTGGCGGCGTGGGTGGAGGAGATCTTCGCGCGATGATCCAGCGGCGGGTGGATCTGGGCCGAGGCCGGACCTGGTGTGCCCGCTGGTGGGAGCATCCCGAGGTCGCGGTCCGGCTGGATGCGCTGCGGCTGGCCTGGTATGAGATGAGCGCCCCCGCCGAACCCGGTGGCGACCCCGGCGCCAGCTACTCCGCCTGGTGGGTCAACCACGTCGACCCCACCCTGATCACCCTGCTGGATGGTGACACCGGGCCGATGAGCGGCTGCCGTCCCGACCATCACTCCGCCAGTCCCGTACCGGTGCTGCGCACCGAGCCTGCCCCACGAGGAGCACCACATGAGCATTCCTGATGACCGCGCCGTCACCGTCCCGGCTCTGCGGCAGACCCTCGGCCTGCCAGCCGAGCGGCCCGACGGGATTCGCGACCTGCTGGCCGTGCCCCGCGAACGCGGCGCGCCGGTACCCGACGTAAGCGCGGATCCCTGGCGGCTCGCGCTCGGCGACTGGCCCGAGACCTGGCGGGCCGACCCGCGCACCGGACCCCTGTACCTGGTCATGCTGCGCGGCTTCGCTGCCCCGTACCTCATCGCGACCGTGGAAGACATCGACCCCAAGCGATGGGGTACCGAGGCTGACGCCGATCCCGCCCGCTGCGTGGTGCCGGTGCGCGGGACGGCGTTCGCCGCCACGGCGATCCTGGCCGGATGTCGGCTCGATGCCGAGGTGATGTTCGGCTGGGAGCAGCCCGAAGAACAGTACGCGTTCTTGTGAGCACCGGCCATGATCACCGGGGGGAACCAGCCGACCGACGAGCAGCGCGCCGTCGTCGACGCCTGCGTGGCGGGCGAGAACCTGGTGATCGAGGCCGGCGCCGGGACCGGCAAGACCTCCACACTGCAGCTGACCGCCGCCGCGATGGTCGACAGACGAGGCCTGTACCTCGCCTACAACAAGGTCACGGCCGAGGAAGCGCGACGCTCGTTCCCTCCATATGTGACCTGCCGGACGGCGCATTCGCTGGCCTACAGCGCGGCCGGTTTCCGGTATTCTCACCGGCTTCCAGGACAGGCGGCACGAGTGCCCGCGTGGGCTGCCGCGAACATGCTCGGCATCGGCGGGCCGCTGCGGCTCGGCGATGACCTGCTCCTCACACCCGGGCAGCTGGCGCGGATCGTCATGGCCACGGTCGAGCGATTCTGCCATAGCGCCGACCCCGTGATCTCCGGCAGCCACGTCCCAGAAGTCAACGGCGTCGACCCCGTGTCATTCGCAGAACTGACCTGGCAGATCGTGCCCTACGCAATACGCGCCTGGCTGGACATCCAGCGGCCGAACGGGAAGCTGCCGTTCAAGCACGATCACTACCTGAAGATGTGGCAGCTGGCCGGGCCGGTGATCCACGCCGACTTCGTCATGTTCGACGAGGCGCAAGACGCCAATCCGGTCACCGCGGCGATCATCCAGAGCCAGCGAGGCACTCAGATGATCGCGGTGGGTGATTCCTGCCAGGCTATCTACGGCTGGCGCGGCGCGGTCGACGCGCTTGCTACCTGGCCCGCTGACCAGCGGCTGCTGCTCTCGCATTCGTTCCGATTCGGCCCGGCGGTGGCTGATGAGGCAAACAAGTGGCTGAACACGCTGGCTGCTCCGTACAGGCTCTCTGGCACTCCCTTGGTGGAGTCGACCGTCGGGACCGTTGCCGACCCGCAGGTCGTGCTGTGCCGGACCAATGCCGAAGCACTCGTCCAGGCACGCGGCTTGCTGGATGCCGGACGGCGGGTGGCGCTCGCTGGAGGCGGCGGTGACATCCGCTCGCTGGCTGTCGCCGCGCTGGACCTCCAGGCGGCCGGACGCACCAGCAACCCCGAGCTCGCCGCGTTCCAGTCCTGGCACGCGGTCCAGGACTTCGTCCGCACCGACACCGCCGGCGCCGATCTGGCCGCCAGTGTCCGGCTGATCGACGCCTACGGCGCCGCCGGAGTTCTTGGCATCCTGGCCCGGCTCGCTTCAGAGGGCCGCGCGGAAGTGACCGTGTCCACGGCGCATGGCGCCAAGGGACGGGAGTGGGAACGGGTCCGCATCGCCGATGACTTCCGCGAACCCCGGCACGGCGCGGTCCCGCGTGCTGACGCGATGCTCGCCTACGTCGCCGTCACCCGCGCCCGCCGACAACTCGACCGGGCCGGGCTCACCTGGATCGACGATCACATCGGCGGACATTCCGCTAGCTCACCCGATCCAACCCGGAAGGAGGCCAACCAGATGGAACAAGAAGACCAAACCCAGCCGGGGCCGTTCGAGGAGGAACAGCCCGGTGCGGCACGGCCATATCAAGGAGGCCGGGCTCAAGCCGAATCAGGATCCCGCATTATCCAGAACGATTACGACGTCTGGGTAGCGGTCGGCGGCTCCGGCGTCCTCCCTGGCGACCATCCCAGGGTCATGCAGTTCGCTCAGGCCTGGCGCACCATCGCCAGGCATGGACTCGACGATGAGCCAGGAGCCGCAGCAATCCGCTATCAGGTCCTGGCCCACGCAGCCGCAGCACTCGCCGAAGCCACCGCACCGGACGACCGGCCCGAGGTGGCGGCACTGACCAGGCTCGCCGGGCACGCCCGCTTGCACGTGGATCGCCTTCGCGCCACCGCCGAACACCACTTCCTGCGGTCGCCAAAGGCAGGCCCCTACCAGGGTGGACGCGCGCAGGCCGCGTCCGGTTCCCGCATCGTCGAGAAGGACTACCTCACCTGGGCCCGGAATCCTGCTGCGGCACAGGCGGCGAACAACAGCAAACTAAAAGAGCATGCCCAGCGTCTGGAACGAGCCTGGGACGAGATCCGCCACCGGGGCCTCGTCGACGGCCCCGCCCCTGCCGCGGCCCGGTACCGGGAGCTAGCCGACGCGTCTAGCGCGATGGCACGTGATTACAGCACCACACTGCAGTCAAGCTCGCTCACGCTGCTCCTCGAGCTCGCCAACCATGCCGGTAAGCACGCTATCCGACTGCACGCCACCGCCGACGCTCGGGCGGAGGGCACCGATGCTGCTCCGCATGAGCGCCAGGTTGCGGCGGTAATCGAGCGCTTCAGCAAGCCAGCTCAGTCTGGTGCCGCAGGCCAGGACCTGCCCGGCGAGGTCGCCGCGGTGGTTATGCATGCTCGTGCCGGACACCCGGAGGCGGGCCACGCCATCCGCGCTCATGCCTCCGATGCTCGTGGCGCTCGCGCGCTCAACCGAACGCAGCGCCAGGCCGAGCGAGGGTAACCCGCTGGGAGCATCCTGATGCTTGCGCGGCAATGGCAGTTCAGCCGAAGTGGAGATGCAAGTGGTTTGTCGTTCGGGGGGGTGGCTCGCGAGGCGAGGTTGAGTCGTCGCGGCCAGGCAGATCATCGGGGGCAGGGGGTCGTGGTGCCACCATCTGCCTCCGCTGGCTTATCGTCGCCGCCATCCACCCGGCCGAGTTGGGCGCGGATTTCGTCAGCTTCGGGGGCGCCGATGGCGGCGTAGAGGGTGAGGGCATCCTGCAAGTGGTGCTGGGCCTGGGGCACGTCTCCGGCGGCTCGGTAGGCGCGGGCGAGGCCTGTGTGCGCGTGGGCCTGCTCTCGTGACGCGCCGACCTCGGATGCGAGCCGGAGGGCGGTGGCGTGGTGCTCGTGCGCCTTATCGGGTTCACCGATCCGGAAAAGAACATCGCCGAGGCCGTTGAGCGCTTCTGCTTCACCAGAGCGGTTCCCGATCTTGTGGCACAGGTCTCGGCCCTGCTCGAAGTGGCCGGTGGCTTGTTGATAGCGGCCTAGCCGCAGCTCGACGACGCCAAGCCTGTTCGTGGCGGTAGCTTCACCGGCTGGCTCGCTGATGTCCCGGAACAGGGCTTGGGCTTGCTGAATGTGTTCGGTGGCTTGCTGGTAGCGGCCTAGCCGCAGCTCGACGGCACCAAGCCGACTCAAGGCTGTGGCTTCACCAGACCGGTCACAGATCTGACAGCACAACGCCAAGGCCTTCCGCTGGAGATCGGCAGCCTCCTGATAGCGGCCCAGCAACAAGCTGGTATGCCCGAGATTGCCTAGCGTGCGGGCTTCGCCTCCCCGAATGCCGAGTCTGCGGAACAGCGTCAAAGCACGCTGGAAATGCTCGATGGCCTGCTTGTACTGGTTCTGCCACAACTCTACGAGGCCGAGATTGTGGAGTGCGCGGGCCTGGCCAGCCTGATCGTTAATCTCGCAGAACAGGGTCAGTGCTTGCCGTTGATGATCGGCTGCCTGGCGGTAGCGGTCTTGCTGCCCCTCGACAAGGCCAAGGCTAGTCAGTGCAATCGCCTCGGCGGCACGGTCGCCTGTGTCATGGGCAGAATGCTGAGCGCAGGTGTGGACGGTGACGGCCTCGGAATAGTAGCCGCCGTCGTCGAGGTAGCGGAACAAGGTGGTGGCCAGCTGGATCGCTTGGACCGGCCAGTCGTGCTCAGCGGCGTGCATAGCGACGGCAACCAGGGTGGTTCGTTCACAATCTAGCCAGTCCCGTGCCGCCGCCGGATCGGTCAGTGACGGGGCTGGGTGTGGCTGACCCGGTATGCGCGGTCGGCGGTTCCGCTCGCCCGGGAAGAGGGTGTCCATTGAGGTGGCGGCAGTGTGCAAGTAGTAGTCGAACAGGCGGGTCAGCGCCGCCCGCCGCTCCTGCCCGCCGTCCTGGTCGGCGGAGAGTTCGCAGGCGTAGGCGCGCAGTAGGTCATGCATGCCGTACCGCCACGGCGCTATCCGCTGGAGCAGGTTTGCGCTTGCCAGCTGATCCAGTAGGCGGCAGGCATGATCGAGGGTGGTACTGGTAAGCGCGGCGGCGGCATAGGGATCAAGGTCGGGGCCAGGGTGCAGTCCCGCCAGCCGAAACGCGCGGGTGGCGTCGGCTCCTAGGTGCCGGTAGGACCAGGAGAGCACCGCGCGTACCGCGGTGCGGGGATCTCCCCCAGCCTCCAGTATGTCCAGCCGTTTCTGCTGGTCAGACAGCTCGGCGGTCAGCGTAGCGAGCGGCACTGCCGTGCGGCTGGATGCGAGTTCGGCAGCTACCCGCAGCGCCAACGGCAGTCGGGAGCACTGACCAGCCAGCTCGGCGGCCGCCTCGGATTCGGCGTCCACCCGTGCGCCGATCAGCGTCCGAAGCAGGGCGATCGCCTCCTCTAGCGGGAGCACATCTAGGTCCAGGCGGGTAGCGCCGTCCCGGGCCACCAGCCCGGCCAGCGCGTCCCTGCTGGTCACCACCACGGTGCAGGTGGGGGTTCCGGGCAGCAGGGGCCGTACCTGATCGGCCGATCCGGCGTTGTCCAGCACAATAAGCATCTGTTTGCCGACTAGCAGGCTGCGGTAGCGGGCGGCGCGCTGTTCTTCCTCGGGCGGGATGTCATGCCCGGGCACGCCCAGCGAGCGCAGGAACCCGGCGAGCGCATCCGTGGCCGACGCCGGCTGGCCAGGATCATAGCCGCGCAGGTTCACGTACAACTGCCCGCCGGGGAAGCGGTCAGCCACCTGGTGGGCCCAGTGCACGGCCAGTGCGGTCTTGCCGACCCCGGCGGTCCCGCCGATCGCGGTGATCACCAGCGTCCCCGGTGTCTCGTCGCCGGCTTGGTCCAGCATCCCGGTCAGCGCCGCTAGCTCGCCCGCCCGGCCGGTAAAGTGCCGCACCTGGGCTGGCAGCTCGCGCGGGACGGCAGATCCCTCGCTCCCGGTAACTGGCTGCGCCGACTCCGAAGCGGCCACCGCGGGATCGCCGGTGAGTATCTGCTGGTGCAGCCTGCGTAGCCCAGTCCCGGGCTCGGTACCGAGCTCGGCGACGAGGATTTCACGGGCCGCCTGGTAGGCGGCGAGCGCCTCGGCCTGGCGGCTGTCACGGTAGAAGGCGAGCATCAGCTGGGCATACAGGCGTTCCCGCAGCGGATGGGCACCGGTCAGCTGCCGCAGCTCAGGGATGACGTCAGTATGGCGGCCTAGGTGCAGGTCGGCGTCGATGCGGGTCTCCTGCGCCTGCAGCCGTAGCTCTGCCAGCCGGGGCACCTCCCGCGCTGACAGCGTCTCTGAGTCCACGTCAGCGAGCGGCTCGCCCCGCCACAGTTCCACAGCTGCCCCCGCGTGTGTTGCTGCCTGGTCCCATGAGCCGTCCCGGGCTGCCGTCCGCGCGGCGCCCAGCAGCGCCTCGAAGCGGGACAGGTCCAGCTCGTTGGCCGCCACGCGGATCAGGTATCCGCGCGGCTGGGTGATGATCCGGTCCCGGCCAGCGTCTCCGAGGGTGTTCCGCAGCCTCATCACGTAGTTCTGCACCGCTACCGGCCCTGATGGTGGCGGCCCGGATACCCACAGTGTCTCGGTGAACTCATCCAAGCGCACGATCTGGCCGGCGTTCAGTAGCAGCAGCGCGAGTATCACGCGCTGTTTGCCCCGCGGCACCGTCACCGCCACCCCGCCTGCTCGCACCGTTAACGGGCCGAGCAGGCCGAACTCGATCTCAGCCGCCACAGCACCCCCTTTCCACCCGTGCAGAGGGGCCTGCCCAGTGATGATCAAATGTTAACTGCGTGATAACTCCGCCAGTAAGACTAGGCACATAGCCACGCGCTTTCAATGGCAAAGCAACGGCAGGCCCATCCGGCCATCCTGAATTCCAGGAAGCTCGGCGGATGCCGCCTCTTATCGCACGTCGGCCGTACCACCAGAACCGGCACCAGGGAAGGGAGAGCGAGATATGAGCAAGAAGGTGCAGTACGCGATCGGGGCGGTTGGCTTGCTCCCGGCGCTAGGCCTGCTAGCCCAGCCAGCCGCCGGCGTGTCCGCTCACGCATCCACCAAGCCCGCTCTCACATCCGGGAAGAGGGTCAACAACGCCCCCTCCTGCACAGGGCGTATAGCACATCACGCATTCAATCAAGGCGTGTCTCTGACATTCTGGTCTGCACCGGTTGGCTCGCGTACGTGTATCGGGACAATCGAGGTTAACGGACAAAGTACGAGCGCAATCGGGGCTTCTGTCCAAAACCATTTCGGACTCTTCTGTGCCCGTACAGCCGGTGGTGCACATATCACAGACGTTTGTCGTCGCGTGTTCAGAAGAAATTCGCTGAGAGTGCTCGGATGGCAGCTAGCCTTCAACGGCGGCGATCGAATCTACGCCATTTCCTCGCTCGGATGATCGGGCGCGCCTGGGACAATGGCTGCTGATCCTGTGTTCGTGCTGTGTAATGGCCGGTCGGGGTCCACGCTGCTGCGGTTTCTGCTGGATGCGCACCCGGATCTGGCGTGCCCGCCGGAGACGAACCTGCCGACGTTGTGCGCTCAGCTGGCGACGGTGTGGTCGCTTATCGAGGGTGCTCCGTTGTCGGCGAACCGGGGGGATGAGCCGCCGGAGGTCCCGGAGGCGGCGATCGCGGGGGTGCGGGCGACGATGGACCGGATGGTCGGGTCCTACCTGGCGCGGCGGGGGAAGAAGCGTTACTGCGATAAGAGCCTGGGCACGGCCCGGTTCGCGCCGCTGCTGACGCGGGTGTACCCGGAGGCAAGGTTTGTCTGCGTGTACCGGCATCCGATGGATGTGATCGCCTCGGGCGCGGAAGCGTGCCCATGGGGCCTGAACGGGTATGGCTTCGACCCTTACATCGCGGCGACCCCGGGGAACGTGGTGACGGCCCTGGCGAGTTTCTGGACGGACAACACGCAAGTCACCCTGGCCGCGGAGGAGCAGCTCGCTGACAAGTGCTTCCGGTTGCGGTATGAGGACCTGGTCGCCGATCCGGAGGCCGCGGCCGCGGGGGTGTTCCAGTTCCTGGGTGTGGCGGCGGCGCCCGGGGTCAGCCAGCGGTGTTTCTCGGCAGAGCGGGAGCGGTTCGGCCCGGCTGACTACAAGATCTGGTACACGTCGGAGGTCAGCGCTGGTTCTGTGGGGCGCGGGTGGTCGGTCCCGGCCGGGCTGATCGCCCCTCAGCTCCTGGCGGTGATGAATGAGCTGGCCGGCAAGCTCGGGTATCGTCCGGTGGACGAGGAGTGGGGGACCAGCGAGCCGCCCGCTGACCTTCGTGTCGCGGTCCCTGCCGCGCTCCGCGAAACCGGCGGTGGCGCCGTGGACGGGGCCGCTGTGAACGGCCCTGCGGTGACAGACGGCGACATGATCGTTGCGGACCGGCAGGGCACGAGCGTGGCGTCCGCGGCGGCGGGAGCCGCGCCCGGCATGCCCGTGAGCCGCACGGCGGCCCGCAGGGCTGAGGACGGTGCCGCTGCCGCGGCGGTGAGCGGCACGCCCCGCACGCGGCGTCTGGGGGAGCAGTTGCGTGCCGGGCTGGCCGCAGCGCGTGATAGAGAGTCCGCCAGGCGCTGGGGGGCGCACGGCAGCGAGACCTTCGTCGTGGTCGCGGTCACGCAGGACGCCGCGCGCCGCGCGGAGTACTGGCGGGTGGACCTGGGCTCAGCCACGGTGACGCTAACGACCCGGCACGCCCAAGAGGAGTCTGACTGGGACATCATCGGCTCAGCGGCAGCCTGGGACCAAGTCCTGGACCGGACCGTCAACCTCAGCGTGGCGTTGCGGTCCTGCGACCTGCGCTACTGCGACAACAACCAGACCACGCCGCTGGCGGCCGACACCCGCATGGCCGTCATCGGCGAGCTCCTCGGCCTGACAGCGTGGCAGTAAACAGGGCTCCGCCGCCAGGCCCGGCGTCCCGGGCACCAGCCGCGCTGGCAGCTGCGCCTGGCGAGCAGCCCCTCCAGCCCGCCAGGAACGGGCCTGTGATCGTCTTGTCCTATGCCTACTCCGGAGCCTCCCGCGTTCAGGAAGCTCTCGCAGCTGGCACTGAGATGGCCTGCACGGCGGGCACGGGCATCATCCCATTGTGCGAAGCCGCCGCGGAAGCATGGCGGCGGCTGGAAGACCGGGCCGGGCAGCCCATGTCACGGCTAGCTGTCCGCAGCGTGCAGCGACTGGTCATGGCGCAGATGACAACAATCCTGGCCGGCGTCGGCAAGACCCGGTGGTGCGAGCTGGCCGCGACGGCAGCCGCCGGGTCCTTCCTCCAGGTCTTCCCCGGCGCGAGCACCGTGTGCGTCCACCGCTCCAGCCTGGACGTGGTCGGTGCCGGAGTGCGGGCGAACCCATGGGGCCTGCAAGGCCCGGGCCTGCTCCCCTACCTTCTCTGCCATCCAGGCAACAGCGTCGCCGCGCTGGCGGCGTACTGGGCGGACGCGACCGAAGCGCTGCTCGCCGCCGAGGCGTCAGACCCCGGCGCGACATTCCGCGTCCGCTACGAAGACGTGGCAGCTGACCCTGGCCGTGCACTGGCCGCGATCAGGGACCGCCTCGGCCTCGGCGGCACTAACCTCCCGAGCGCGTCTGGGCACGGCGCCGTGCTCAGCGAGCCAGCTGCCGCACCGAGTCGGCCGCCCCAGTCCGCCGTGCCTGCCGGGATGATCCCTGACCCGCTGTACAAGCGCATAAGCCGCCTCCACGCCGAACTCGGATATCCCTCACCTGGCAATTAGCGCATCCGTGAGCTGTGCGACATCTGCCCCGCCAGCCAGCTCACCCGTTACAGGCAGGCCAGGATGTCCACCGAGCAGGTCCCGGGCTGACCCCTCCGCGCGCGGAAGACCCGCATGGGCGGACTTCGGTGTCGATGGCTTGATTGGCTGAGTACCTTGTGGGGCGGTTCCGGCCGCGTTCTTTGGTGATGCGGGGTGCCGCGGCCGGATTGTCCGTCGTGCCTGGTCCCGGTAGTGTTCTGGTCCGGCTACTGGCGCTTTGCCCGCGAGCAGGCGCTGAGCGGAAGATCTTCATTCCGCGCGTGGGTGTCCGCGGTACGGCGCGGCGCACGCGGTGCTGCCGACGTTTGCCCTGGTGCGGCGGCTGGATGCAGCTGAGTCTGCCGACGCGGTGATCGGGCAGGTCGCGGTCGGCGTATCCGGGGGCAGCGCGTGACCCTCCGCGGAATGTCGTTTCTACCCTGTCTGATCACGTAAAGTAGTTGATTCTTTACTTTAAGACACTGTCGTGGCTATTCTGGGGCGAGCGCGGTCAACCACATCCGGGCGCACACGAGGCAGGTCATGACGGACGGCAGGACATGGCAGATCCTCAGCGATCTACCGGCCTGGCAGGTTACCGAGATCCCGCGCCGTCCGGAGACTCAGGATGGCCAGGGCGCTATCCACCACGATCTCGGTGCTGCGCAGCGGATGCAGGCGCTGGTGTCGGCGTTTCACCGTGGCTTGCCGGTCGCGATGGGCTGGGTCCGGATGGAGGCGGGCGGTCCAGTGCGGGTGCTCGCCGCGGGCCCTGCGGTGGTGGGTGGCAGCGACAGCGGGCAGGTGGTGCTCAGCCTGCCGACCGGGGGGCGCGGCTATCCCCTGCAAGCGGGCCAAGCCGCGGCCGCTATGGATGGCATGCCGTGCTGGATGCGGCTCGCTGGCGTCACTGACGTGCTGCTCGCCGACCGTGACGAGCCCGGTTTAACCGGACGCGATCCGCGAGATGAGCGGCCGTCGCTGGAGGACGGTCTGCTGTCGGCGTGGCTGGGGCCATTCGCCTGGCTGGTGCTCGCCGAGCCGGTCAACGGCGCGGTGCTGGAGGAATTGACCAGCACGTTCTCGCTGGCCCAGCTCAATGCCCAGCAGTCCGACAGCCCCCGGTCCAAGCTCGCGGCACGGCGCGCCGCTGCCCGGCACGCCGAACTGCGGCAGGCGGCCACTACCGGGCTGTGGCATATTCACCTGGCAGCGGGCGGTCCCACGCCGGAGGCGGCCGCACAGATCGCCGGGCTACTATGCGCGTCTGCCGACCTGGATGGCTTGCCATATGCGCTCGTCCCGGTCGCGGAGCACGGCCCGCTGCCCGTGTTGCTGGATGCGGCCGACGGACGCCATGACGGCCGCGCCGCGACCTTTCCCCGTCGCGGCCCGGGGACGTGGGAAGCAACTGGGAGCTCCGGGCCGCGAGCGGCTTACCCTACGCCGACCGCTGCCGCACCCGGCGCCATAGCTGGTCGGCGTGGTGCCGATGATCCAGTGAGCCCAGTCGCGGAATACCCGTTTTACGGGTCGTCGCGGTTGCTGGCGGCGATGGCGCGGGCGCCGGCCCGGGAAGTGCCGGGTATCCGGTTCGCGCTGCGCCCGGACTTCGACGTGAGCCCCGAAACCGGGCTGCCGCGCAATGGCGTTCCCGCGGAAACGTCTGGCGAAATTACGGCCGGAACAGTGCTCGATTGGAACCGCATTCCGGCCGGGACGCTGACGGTGCCGCTCGCGTCGCTGAACCGGCACACGTTCGTTTGCGGTGCCACCGGCGCCGGCAAAAGCCAGACCGTACGCGGGCTGCTGGAACAGGCCACGCAAGCCGGAGTGCCGTGGCTGGTCATCGAGCCGGCCAAGGCCGAATACCAGCTGATGGCCGCACGCCTCCCCAGCACCACCGTGATCCGCGTCCGCCCAGGCGACCTAGACCAGCCCGCCGCTGGGATCAACCCGCTAGAACCCGCCCCCGGCCCGGAGGGGACCCGGTTCCCGTTGCAGACCCACGCCGACCTGGTGCGGGCCCTGTTCCTGGCCGCCTTCGACGCCGACGAGCCCTTCCCACAGGTCCTAGCCGCCGCTTTGACCCGCTGCTATGAACAGGCCGGGTGGGACCTCATCACCGGCCAGCCCGCCGACCCTCAGCTTCAGCCCGGCTATCCGTCCCTGGAAGATCTCCAGGCCGCGGCGATCACCGTGGTCGAGGAGATCGGCTACGGCCGTGAAGTTGCCGACAACGTGCGCGGCTTCGTCCAGGTCCGCCTCGGCAGCCTGCGGCTGGGCACCACCGGCCGGTTCCTCGATGGCGGACACCCGATCGACTTCGCCACGCTGCTAGACGGCAACGTCGTGTTCGAGATCGAAGACGCCGGTGATGACCGCGACAAGGCGTTCTTGATGGGCACGGTGCTGATCCGCCTGATCGAGCACCTGCGGCTGCGGCAGCGGGCCGAACGACCCGCGTCACCCAGGCTGCGGCACCTGACCGTTATCGAGGAAGCCCACCGGCTGCTCCGCCAATCACCCAGCGGCGCCACGCCCGGAGCGGCCGCGCACGCGGTGGAGATGTTCGCCGGTCTCCTAGCGGAGATCCGCGCCTACGGGGAAGGCCTGATCATCGCCGAGCAGATCCCCGCAAAGCTCATCCCCGACGTCATCAAGAACACCGCGGTCAAGATCGTCCACCGGCTCCCCGCCGCCGACGACCGGCAGACCGTGGGCGCCACTATGAACCTCACTTCACAGCAGTCCCAGTACCTGGTCACCCTGATCCCCGGCGAAGCCGCCGTCTTCACCGACGGCATGGACTACCCCATCCTCGCCCGCATGCCAGACGGAGCCATCCGTGAGACCAACGGCCGGGCCGCGACCATGTCGCCCTCAGGGATCATCGGCCGCCGCAGCCTGACCTGCGGCCCGGACTGCGCCGCTGCGCCATGCACGCTACGGCAGATGCGCGCCGCTCAGCTCGCGGCACGCACCGATCCGCGCATCACCTTGTGGGCCGAGCTGGCCGTGCTGGGCCACCTGACCGGCTGGGGCATCCCCGCGCTCGGCGCTACGTTCGCCACCGCCCTGACCGCAACCGCACCCCGGCTACGCGACTGTGCCCTATCCCACGCCGTCGACACCGCCGTCGCTGCCCGCATCTCCGCCATCGCCGCTCGCGTCAGCGGCCCGGCGCTCGCCGCTCACGTCACCACAGCCATGCGGCACGGAATAGCCGACGGTTCCTGGCAATCGTGCCGCCTGGAAGAACCCGAATACCTCGCGCCGCCCTACGAGTGGACGGCGGTCCTGGATGATCTTCGCGAAACCTGCGAGAATGATCCGGCCGCAGGGCGGCATCCCAGCAGCGACGCCTGGGAGGTCGACTACCACCGGCCGATTCCCGGAACTACCTGCGCTGACCAGCTCCAGGCCGTACGGCACTGGGACCAGTCCGCTAAACGTGACCAGCGCCTGGTACATGCGGTCCTGTACGGCACCCGGCAGCCCAGCGCCATCGAGAAAGCCGTCGCAGCGCGCAACCATGACCTGGACTGGCCCAAGCGCCTAGCCGACGCGCTCAGCGCCTTCCACGACTGCCAGTGGCCCATCGCGCTCCTGCCCGGCTCTTCCGATCGGGCCTGACCATGGCCATCGACCGCCCGTCACAATCCCCGCCCGACAACACGCCCGCCGCCCACGGTGACCAAGCCAAGCGCACCGACCAGCCCGGGCGGGCGCCGGCCACCGCAACAGCCGATCAGGCTGCTCCTCGCGGCGAGACCCGAAGCCGACGGCAATACCTATCCGAGATCCGCTCTGGACCAATGGTCCGGCACGACACGCCCTCCCGGGACAACCGGACCGCCGCGCAAAGCTACGACAAGGTAGCAGACGCCGCAACCCGCAACCGAGACGGTCACCACCACGAGCACAATCCGCGCGATGACCGTTCTGGCCATGGAACACACCCGGACAATCCGCGATCGGCCGACGGCCATCGACAGGATGAGCGCACCGTCCGCGAAGCCGTGCCTGACGGCGCTGCAGATCACCCAGACCGTCGCAACGGTACAGGCCAGACCGCCGACACCCACCGCAGGCCCGATAATGCGAATTCGAACGAACAGGCACCCAGATACGCTGACGAAGCGAGCGCCACAGCGTCTGCCGCTGATCACCAGCAGGGTCGGGGCGGCAATCGGGAAAACGGAGACGGCTGGCCGTCGCAAGGCGACCTTGACCTGTGGCATGGGATGTACCAGGAGTTCCGCCAACAGCAAGAAACAAGTTCTAATGGCTGGGATCGCGGCACGAATGTTGTAGACGACAAGCCCGACCGGTCACCCGGCGACATCAGCGATCTCCCGCCAACCGGCGAACGGCTTCTCGAACTGGAGCCGAAGGAATCGCGGGCAACGGCCTTCCGCCGGGAGACCTACGATCATGATGTTGTCGAGGGCGTTCACGACACGATAGAACAAAACGCGAACGACCTGCAGAAACTGTTCGACCGCCCGCCGACCACGAGTCACGCAGATGTTCCGGCTTCGACACCGCAGATCGGGCTTCCTGAGCTTGAGCATGCGACAGCAAACGATCTCACGCTGGGTGGGCTGATGCTCGGGATGCTGATATTCGAGGGTGGCCGCTGGTGTCGCAATAAGCTGGAGCAACTGAGAGGTAGATGACTATGGCCGTAACGGATAAACAGGTGGCAACGCTACGCGCTCAGCTCGCTGGCAGGCTCGACGAGCACCAACGACTGTTCCGGCAGCTTGACTGGCGCGGCGAAGGAGCCGCGTATACCGCTCTCATCGACGCGGCATTTTTCGAAGCTGCGGACCGCCGCTTCGGAGACGGAAACGCAACCGAAGACGACGTTATCGCGTACGTCGCTGATGTCCGGTCCCGCACGAAGAAGGCCAGCGAGGCAATCGGCCCAGAGACAGCCGAACGACTCATCCTCAAGGTTCTCGGCCAGGGCTCCATCCAAGACCTTGATGCCAGGGCCGCCATGACTGCCAAGCAATATCTGCTGGCCGCGCTGGTAATCGATGAACAGCTTGACGACGCTGGAATGGATGCGTTCCTCGCACAAGCGCGCAAGCTCGCCGATCAGTGGCTTGCCTGAAAGTGCATCCATGCTGGCGATGACAATAAGCGATGTGCACATGGTGCTCCTCCGTGCTCAGATCACCGGAGAAGACGGAATAGCCGAGAGGGCCCGAAGCCGCCTCACCGGACCTCACGCTATGGACGGGTTCGTCGAACTGGTCCACGCAGCGTTCATCGTGGCGGCCCGAAGGAAGTTCTCCCCTGCTTGGACTCGCGCTCAGGTAATCCACTTCGTCGCTCAGGTCCGCGGACTGCTCAGCGAACGACCTCACCTTGTCGATCCGACCCTGGCCGAGCTAGAGCTGCGCCGCGCGTTGGGCGAGAATGTATCGGTCCAGTCTGATCTCGCAACCCGGGCAAGCGTCCAGTTCATTCTGCTTGACGCGCTGACGGCAAGCCTTGACCTCGACGGCCAATCCGTAGCAGATCTCCTTGATCAGGCGCGCACTGAAGCCACTATCCGTCTTGCGTTATCCGCGCTGGTCCGGCGGACCTCCCTGCTGCCACCATCCAGATTGTGAGTTGTGCCGCGCCGGGGAGGCGGGCCAGGCGGGCTGCTCTTGCCGGGCCGCGCCTGCCGGCCAGCCAATCTGCATGTCAGCAGGCGGAAGGGCTCCGCCCGGAGCAAACCTGGACGGAGCATCCAGCGGCGTTATGCTAACCCTCGGCAGAGTGACGATCGCCGGGTTGCAGTCCACCGGCCGTAGATCTGGCTCGGTAGTACTGGGGGCGGCGAGCAGCAGGGCGTGGTCGGGCAGGTGCTGTAGGACGGTGGGTTCGACCGCGTACTCGTAAACCCGTTGGGCGGTCGCCGCGTCGCTCCAGTTCGTGCCCTCGGCCCAGGACATCCCGGTGGACCAGTTCCGGGACACCGACGTGCCGACCGTCCTGGTCAGCCCGCCCGACCGCGACCGGCTCCCAGAATGATCTTCCTGCCATCCCCTGGTGGAAGAGAAGCCGCGGTTGCCGGTGATGCCGTACGACTCGGTGTCGGTGCGGGTGGTGGTCTGGTTCCCACCGGTGGTGGCGGTGAGCTGGGACAGCACAAACCTGTGGTGGCGGCCGATGTAGCTGGCAGCCTGGTCGGCCTCGGCATGATTACCCAGCCGCATGAACGCCGCCGCGCCGCCACCCAGCAGGTGCAACGCGTCCTCGCGCAAATGCCTGAACAGCAACGTCAACGGCACGTCGCGGTGCTCACACGCGTCGGCGAGCCGTTCCAGATGCGCCCGGGTGATCTCATCGGCCCCGGCGACCATCACCGCCGGCGCCGACGCGGTACTGGCCGATACCTGCACGGTCAGCCACTGAATCGCCAGCGCGGTCAGCATCTCGGTGCGGGCACTGCGCGCACCGGACTCGATGGCCAGGCATGTGTAGTACGCGGGTGCCACCGCGACCGGCGGCCCTGCGCCGGTATATCGGGCCAGGTCAGACAGGAACGCGTCCAGCCGGACCAGGTTCGGTGCGATCTGAGTCCGGTAGGCCGCGGGTAGCAGGCCGATCCGCTCGATCTCCCCGCCGGATAGCAGGCCCGAAGGCACCGGATGGCCGAGCGCGGCCTGCGCCGCCGCGGCCAGCCGCGCCGGGGTGACGTCGTAATCCAGCGTGGCGGCCAGTTGTTCCAGCACTCGCGCATCTACCGCCCGGTCCGCGCGGGCGCCGCCAGGTGTCCCGGCGTGGATCGCCTCGGTGATCGCATCGGCGAGCTGAGACGGATTCAGCCTGGCCAGCAGCCCGCACCGGTCCAGATCCCCCGGCAGCATCCAGGCTGCCGTCTGCACCCCGGCCTGCCGGGCTACGACGGTCAGATCCCCGGCCGCGTACTGGCCGGACATGTCCACCACCAGCAGCGGCTGTGCCGCCAGGATCGAGGTCCCATGCGTGGTCAGCAGCGCCTGCCACCCGGCCAGGCTGCCACCGAACACATCTGTGCGCCGCGCTGG
This sequence comes from Streptosporangiaceae bacterium, assembly GCA_019245115.1. Lineage (GTDB taxonomy): Bacteria > Actinomycetota > Actinomycetes > Streptosporangiales > Streptosporangiaceae > JAFARZ01. The sequence goes on from JAFARZ010000095.1 coordinate 41,718, forward strand.
TGGCTCGGCGCTGCCCCACTCCGGGACGGTACCGAGCCGGGCCAGCTCAGCGTGCTGATGTTCCTGCTCGTGCCGCTCCCAAGTGACCAACTCTTGCTGGTACTCCGACTCCGGATCAGCGTTCTTGGCCTGATCGCGGCGATACCAGCACCACACGGTCCAGGCCACTCCCGGACCGCATACCACCAGCGCGGAGATCACCGTCGCGCCGGTGTCGGTGGCACCGCTGATCGCCCGCGCGCAACCGGCCAGCACCAGCAGCAGCACTCCGAGCATCAGGCTGGGCCGGGCCACCCACTTACGCGCCCGCTGGTAGCTAGCCTCGGCCGACTTAGCCCGCGCCGCGGCTTGCTCCCGCAGCGCGTCCAAGTCAGGCTGCGGCTCAGGGTAAGGGGTGACCAGCTTGCGGCGGTCCCGGAAGATCCAGCCCAGCCGGGCTCCGGGTGTGAACAGCATGGCCTGCCGTTCCAGCGCCACGCCGGGTCCGGCGGGCGGGACGCTCATGTAGGAATGCCCTTCCGGTAGTCCTTTCCTCCGTCACCGCCTCCGCGATAAATAATGCCATCCCTGCCCGGTTACGTCACCAAAAGCGACTGATGATCTCCGGAGCGACACACTCATGCCCGGGTGATATTTTCCGGACGAATTTCTGCACGTTGACCTGGCCGGATGCTGCCGCGATGGGAGCGGATTCCCTCACGAAAGCGCGCTGCGTTACCTCAACAGCGGTAGCGCCGTACCGTGACCAGGTACACACTGTGAGCGCCAGCACCGCTTTGGGTGCACGGTCGCGGAGGTGACAGCGATGTCCGTTCGTCATAAGCCAGCGAGCAAGCCCTACCGGGACGAGCTGCGCGCCAGCTTGCAGGCACTCGGTGCGCAGGGATCGCGGCTCACCGAACTGATGGCCCGGGACCTGCAGCAGCACGGAGTACGGCCACGGAGGGCGTGGCGGGACGCGGCGGAGCTGTCCCAACGCGAGGCTGCCGAACGGTTCAACCAGCTCACCGGGAACCCCCGAGCGCCGATGACCGGCAACCGGATCGGTGACTTCGAGAAGTGGCCGGACGGCGGAGCGCGGCCGACCGTGGCCACGCTGAAAATCCTCGCCGACGCCTACGGCACCACATGGGATCAGCTCGTGGACACCCGCGACCTCGCGCATATGCCCGGAAGCGACCTGCTTGAGTATGTTGAGAGTAACCGTGTTCCAGCACGGTCGGCCCCGATCGAGGTGACTCACCCGCCGCGGCGACGCGGCAGCCGTGACGACCTGGTGGCCGAGGTCGCCGACGAGTCGGCCGAGTTCGGAGAGTGGGTCGCGATGTCCGAGGTAGCGGACGCCACGATCGAGCAGTACGCCAGCCAGGCGCGGCGGCTGGCCCGAGACCTCGAGTTCGGCGCGCCACTGGTCCCGCTCCTGCTGGAGACCAGGCGCCTGCGCGACCGGATAACCGCGCGGCTGCGCGGACATCAGCGCCCCGGCCAGGCCAGGGACTTGTACTTGATGGCCGCGCAAGTGTGCGGGTTGCTCTCGTGGATGAGCGGGGATCTAGGCAGTCACCGGGCCGCCGACACGCACGCCTGGGCCGCGTGGATGTGTGCCGAGCAGGCCGGACACGACGGCGCGCGTGCCTGGGTACGGGCAACCCAGGTCAAGCTGGCTTACTGGGATGGCCGGTACACCGAGGCCGCGCAACTGGCCGAGGATGGGCTTGGTTACCGCACGGCCGATTCGGCTCGGGTACTCCTTGCCTTGTTCCGCGCTCGGGCGCTGGCCCGCACCGGCCGGGTGGAAGATGCCAGGCTGGCGCTCAATCAAGCAGATAACGAACGAACTGTGGTGCGTGCCCCCGAGCTGCTCGGCGGGATGTGGAGCGTGCCCCCCGATCGCTATCACCAGCACGTCGCCACGGCGCAGGTCTTGATGAACGCACCGGCCCAGGTGCTGGAACAGGCGGGGCAGGCGATCACGCTGACCGAGGCTACCCCGGCCGGGGAGCGTCGCCTCTACCTTTACGCTCAAGCTTGCATCGACTCTGCCATCGCTCACCTGCAGCAGCGGGAACTAGACGGTGCCATGACCGTGCTCCGGCTGGTCCTGAACCTTCCCCCGGACATCCGCAGCGACCCGGTCCTCCAGAACCTGGCCCGGTTCCGGCAGCTGCTCGCAGAGCCCGCATTCGCAGACGCACCCCTGGCCCAGGACGCGCAGGAGGAGATCGAGGTCTTCTGCCGTGAGGCGCTACCCCGGCAGCTCGCCGGGTAGCCGGACACCCTGGACCCTCCCGCGCACTCCGCGCCGTTGAGGTAGCGCCGCGCGCTCCGGTGAGGGAATTCCTCCCGCAGCGGAGTATCCGCCCAGGCCAAAGCACATATGTCGTTCGTTGAAAATCCTCATCGAGCTTGACGTGTCGCCGACTACCGGGATTACGGCAGTCTCGGTGGCCATGAGCAAGCTCAGCAGCCACTCCCGGCATGCTGTCACCGTGTGCCGGGCAGGAAGGGGCATCTGGTGTTAACGGGAATCGGCCGGTGGCTGCGACAGCAGCGGGAGGCCCGAGGCTGGGCCCGGCGGGAGATGGCCAACCGCCTCATCCAGGCGGCCCAGGCCGCCGGGGACGCCACAGTGCCAAGTATCGAGCACCTGGAGACCTACATTAGGCGCTGGGAATCCGGCCGCCACGGTCCCACGGAGCGGTACGTCTTGTATTACTGCACGGTCTTCAGCATCCGGCCCAGCCAGTTCGGCACCGCGCCGCTGCCGCCGCCGAAGACACTGGCTCCGGCACCGGGGACCCCGTCCCAGTCGCGCGGGGCGCGGCCGGTCCCCGTAGCTCCTGCCATGCTCGACCTGTCCGGGCGTCACCCGGCCGTCGCCGGTTTCGTCGCTCACCATGTGATAGCGGGGGCTGACGTGGAAAATATCGCGGTCGGCCAGGACGTGGTGACGGCCGCCCACTACGCTACCGACCTTGCCGAGCAGGCCGAGCAGCACCGCGTCGGCGAGACCACGACGGAGCAGCTCCACGCAGACGTGAGGCGGCTGGCCAGGCTGAGCGACACCAGCGAGCCGTCCGCCGGGTTCGCCGACATGCGCCGGATCCGCGACCGGACCGCCCGATTGCTGGCGCGGGGGATCCGGCCGTGTGAGCAGGCCGACGTGTACTTTCTGCTCGGCTGCCTCCACGGCCTGATGGGAAACATCGCCGTCCGGCTTGGTTACCCCGACCCGGCCGAACAGCTGATCCGAGCCGGATGGGCCCACGCCGACCTAATCGGCCACAGTCCGCTGCGCGCCCAGCTCCGGACGTTGATGTCCGCCCTGATGTACTGGCGCGGACGCTACGCCGAAGCCCGCGAGCTCGCCCTTGACGGTCTCCGCTACGTACCCGAGGGATGGCCGGGCGCCTGCCTGCACCTTCAGCTCGCACGATCGGCAGCGCGGCTGGGCGACACAGAAGCGGCCCAGCAAGCGGTACGGGACGCGGATGAGATACGCAACCAGGAGCACACCGACGAACTGGTGCAGATGGGCGGCCAGTTCGCCCTCTCCCGGGCCAGCCATCACCGCCTGGCCGGTGCGGCGCTGTCCGGCATCGAGGATGCCGGAGAGGAAGCCGGCAAGGAACTGGAGCGCGCCATCGAGTTGTATGACGAAGGACCGGCGGAGGACGAAGACCACTGGTACGCCGGCAAGCCGCTGGCCAGTCTCGACCTAGCCATGGTCCGGCTGCGCTCCGGCGCGCTGGATGCCGCGGCGGCGGCACTCGACCCGGCGCTGTCGCTTCCGGCCATGCTGCGGGTCGCCCAGGTGACCACCAGGCTCGCCGCGGTTCGCGACGAACTCGTCGCGCCGATCTACCGCCGCTCGGCCCAGGCCCGGGAGCTGGCCGAGCAAATCGAGGAGTTCAGCCGCGAGACGATCATCGCCCGGCTCCACACCCTCCACGACGACAGGAGCTGATTCTGGCTCCTCGGCCGGGCTCGGCCGGAACACTCGAGACCTCGCCTGCGACCGGAACGGGTTCCGTGGCGATAAGTTTGGCTTGCTCGGCTACCTCATCGTCCTAGGGTGCTCATGGATGTCTTCGATGTTCACAACCGGCTCATCGCGGACTATGACGCCTTTACCTCGTCACTCGTGCAAGTCCGTGATGAACGCATCGCGAAGCATCTCCGTTACGAACGGGAAAGCGGTGTTCGCTGGCCGAACCCCTGGTTGTCTCTCAACCCGAGCTTCGAGACCGGCGGAACGATACCGGAGCTAGTCCGGGATGGGTTGTTGCACCCGGAGTGTGAGCGGCTGTTCCGGCTAAAGGCGGATCCTGACGATCCCGGCACTAAACCGCTGTCGCTGCACCGGCACCAGCGAGAGGCAATCGAGACCGCGGGACACGGCAAGAATTACGTGGTCACCACGGGGACTGGCTCGGGAAAGAGCCTCACCTATCTCATCCCGATCGTGGATGCGGTGCTCAGAAACCCCGAGCCGGGCAGGATCAAGGCGATCGTCGTCTATCCGATGAACGCCCTCGCGAACAGCCAGCTCCATGAACTGGAGAAGTTCCTTACCTGGGGAATCGCCCGCGACGATCGCCTGGTGAGCTTCGCGCGCTACACCGGTCAGGAGAACGAGCTTGAGCGGGAGCGTGTGCTGAACCGCAGGCCGGACATCCTGCTAACTAACTACGTCATGCTGGAGTACCTGCTCACCAGGCCGGTGGAGCGGGACCGGCTGATCGGCGCGGCACAGGGACTGCGGTTCCTCGTGCTGGACGAACTGCACACCTACCGGGGACGTCAGGGCGCGGATGTCGCCTTGCTGGTCCGGCGGCTCCGGGACGCGTGCCGGGCACCGCGGGTCCAGTGCGTCGGTACCTCGGCCACGATGGCGACCGGGGCGACGTTCGCTGAAACTCAGGAGACAGTGGCCAAGGTGGCCCGCCGATTGTTCGGGTCACTTGTGGAGCCAGCGGATGTAATCGGGGAAAGCCTACGGCGCGCTACCCGGCCGGACCAACCCAACGCCCAGCAACTGCTCGAAAGCATCGAGGCCGCGGCCAAAGGTATCTCGCGCGGGTATGCCGACCTCACTGAGGACGCTCTGGCTGGGTGGATCGAGACAACCTTCGGCCTGACCACCGAGAGCGGCACCGGCCGGTTGATCCGGCAGCGTCCCACTACCATTCCGGACGCGGCTTCGGCGCTCGCCGAGATCACAGCCTGTCCCGTTGAGCAATGCGAAGTCGCGATCAAGGCAACCCTGCGACAGGGCACCCAAGCCGCGGATCCGAACACGGGGAGGCCGCTGTTCGCGTTCCGACTGCATCAGTTCCTGTCCAAGGGCGATACCGTCTACGTCAGCCTGGAACCGGAAGACGCCCGGCACATCACCAGCCAGTACCAGGTCAGCGTGCCCGGTGACCGGGACAAGATCCTCCTGCCGCTCGCGTTCTGCCGCGAATGCGGCCAGGAATACCTAGTGGTGGGCCACAACAAGGCCGACGGCGAGATTTCGTACACGGCGCGACAAGAGCAGGACGCGTCCGGCGGTGACGCCGTGAACGGCTATCTGTATGTCAGTTCCGAGCATCCTTGGCCCGCTGACCCGCTGCGCGAGGGCAGGATTCCGGACTCCTGGTACGACATCGCTTCCGACGGCGAAGCCCGCGTGCTTCCACGGCTCGTGGACTACTTGCCGACGGAAACCTGGGTCGGTCCTGACGGCAAAGAACGCGAACCGGGTGAGGGGCTTCGAGCCGCCTACGTGCCCTCTCCGTTCCGGTTCTGCCTGCGCTGCCGGGTCTCGTACGAGCAAACCCGCGGGCGTGACTTCGCCAAGCTAGCGACATTCGCGGCCGAAGGCCGCAGCTCCGCACTTTCGCTGGTGAGCACGAGCGTGATCCGGAGCCTGCGCGATCAGCCGGACATGCCCGATGCCGCGAAGAAGATGCTCACGTTCGTGGATAACCGGCAGGACGCCAGCCTGCAGGCCGGGCACCTCAATGACTTCGTTCAGGTCACCCAGATCCGCAGCGCGCTCTATCACGCCGCTACCTCAGCGGGAGGCGATGGCTTGCGGCACGATGAGCTCGCGCGCCGGGTTGAGGAAGCGCTCGGCCTTCCGCTGGAGGCGTTCGCGCAGAACCCGGAAGTTAAGTTCAGCCAGCGGGACTATGTGTTCGGCGCCCTGCGCCAGGTGCTCGCCTACCGGGCGTACGCCGACCTGGAGCGCGGCTGGCGAGTCACCATGCCCAACCTCGAGCAGACCGGACTGCTCCGCTTTGACTACATCGACCTAGGCGAGATCGCCGCCGAGCCTGACTGCTGGCGGGATGCACATCACATCCTGCGCGACGACACGCCGGAGCACCGGGCGGAGATTGCCAGGATCCTTCTGGACGAGATGCGCCGCGCACTGGCCGTTGATGTCGATGTGCTGACTCAGGAGGGGTTCGAGCGGCTCCAGCAGATGTCGGACCAGCATCTGACCGGTTTGTGGTCGATCCCGCCCGACGAACCACGGGTACGCGGCCGAACCGTCTTTCCCCGTCCCGCCGGGCCAGGCGGCAGCCGCGACAGCGTTCACTTCACCGGGCGCAGTGCCCTCGGCCGGTTCCTGCGGCGCCCGCGTGAATTCCCCGTAGCCACCGGACCGATCACCGTCGACGACGCCCAGGCGATCATCCAGAGCATGCTGTACGTGTTGCAGCGGTACGGGCTGCTGGTCCATGCGTCGGCTTCCCGGACACATGAGCGGCGCCGCGCCGCACCAGAAGGTACCCCGTCCGGTTACCGGCTTAAGTCGGCGGCGCTGATCTGGCGGGCCGGGGACGGACGCACTGGAGCCCCTGATCCGCTGCGCAAGACCGTCGATCCCGAGGTCGGCGCGCGAGTCAACGAGTTCTTCCGTGACCTGTACACGCGTACCGCCGTAGAGTTCGCCGGACTCGCCGCCCGCGAGCACACCGCCCAGGTGCGGGCCGAGGATCGCCAGCAACGCGAGCAGGACTTCCGTGACGGCCACCTGCCGTTGCTGTACTGCTCGCCCACCATGGAACTCGGTGTGGACATCGCCGAACTGAACGCGGTCGGAATACCAGGACGGGCTGCGGCTCGAATACCAGCGCTTGCTAGCCGTCTCCAACCTGCAGCGAACCTACGGCCGCTGGCTGTGGCGGTGGCGGGCGCCTCTCGAACAGCGCCTAGCTCTACGGCTCACAACGATGGGAGCCGTTGCCGACGCCAACTTGGCCACTGTGCCCGCACAAGAGACCGTCGCTGATCTGTACGGCCAACTGCCCCGGACGTGCCTGATAGAGCCGCCTGTGCCGACCGAGGCGCCGCTGACCCGGCGTGACCAGCAGCTCGTCGAAGCCGCCGCCACCATCCTCAGCGAGGCCGAGGAAGGCGGCAAGGCCGTGAGCCAGGCAAACCTCGCCCGGCGGCTCCGCGCAGCGGGTCACACGATTGGCAACGACCGTCTCGCCTGGCTAGCTGACGCCACACAGCGATACCGAAAACGAGGGGGGTGAGTGATAGTGCAGGCGTACACTGTCGAGCAGGTGGCCGAGATGCTGCACATTGGCAGGGACAAGGTCTACTATCTGCTCCGGACAAAACAGCTCCGAAGCCTGAAGATCGGCAAGCTCCGCCGGATCACTGACGAGCAGCTAGCCGAATTCATCGCATCCCTGAATGACGCCGCTTTAGCGCGGCCACCCCCTTGGGCTCCGGGGGAACAGCGCGAGGCTCCAGGCCACTGCCAGCCAGCGGCCGAGGAGCCTCGCAGCATGCACCCCACGACCTCGCCCGGCAAACCCTTGACAAAGGAGGACGGAACATGCCCGGTAAACAACCCGGAGAACCGAAAAAGCGCCGAGAACGCGGTGATGACGGAATCCACTGGGACAAGACAAACAGGTGCTACGAGGGCACCATCTCGCTAGGCTACGGCGCCGACGGCAAACGCCTCCGGCGGACAGTTAGCGGCAAGACGAAAGCCGAGGTCAAGGACAAGCTCGACGAGCTGCACAAGGAGATCGAAGCCGGCATCCGGACACCCGCCACCTATACCGTCTGGCAATGCGTCACCGACTGGCTCGATGACCTCACCTTCGACGAGGACACCGTCGCGCAGTACCGCGGTCAGGCCAACAAGTGGATCCGTCCGAGGATCGGCCACGTCAAGCTCAAGGAATTCAGCGCGACCGACGCCGATAAGTTTTTCAAGGCAATCGCCGGGTCCCTGAGCAAACGATCCTTGCTCATGGTCAAGAGCACGCTCCGCCGCGCCATCCGCCGGGCCCAGGTCCATGACCTGATCGGCAAGAACGTTGTCGAGCTCATCGACCTGCCACCCGGCCAGCCCGGGCGCCCGTCCCGCGCCATGACCGAGGAACAAGCGGGCAGGGTCCTGGCAACTACACGGAACAGCGCGATCAGGTTCACCACCGTCACCAAGATCGGCAAGGCCAAGACCGCCGCGACCCACGCGGCTGCGAAAAACGGCGACCTCGCCTGCGGCACCAGACCCCGTACCGGCACACCCGCGCAAATCTTCGGCCAAGACCTCAATACCGTCACGTGCCGCTCCTGCCGCATCCAGCTCGGCCTCGACGAGGACGAGCACGAGGATGAAGCCCTGCGCCTTGAAGCCCTGTTCGTCCTGGCCATCACGCTCGGCCTGCGCCCCGGCGAACTCCGCGGCCTCGCCTGGGACCTGGTCGACCTGGACCGAGGCGTCATCCGCGTATGGCGCTCGGCCCGCAAGGGCGGCGACGTCAAGACACCGAAATCAAGGCGCTCACTCAAACTTCCCAAGCGAGCCCTCGAAACCCTCAGAAAGCACAAGCAACGCCAGGCCAGCGAACATGAAGCGGCCGGCAGTACCTGGCAGGACAACAACCTCGTCTTCTGCCACCAAGACGGCCGCCGCTACACCCGCGACGCCCTCAACTGGCGGTTCAGCAAGATGACCAAGCGGGCCGGAATCGGCCACTGGCACGCCCACGAGGCCCGGCACACCGCCGTCTCGATCATGAGCCACAACGACGTGCCCATCCAGGACATCAGCGATGCCATGGGTCACAAGTCAACCCACGTCACCGAGACCGTCTACCGGCACGTCATCGCCCCCGCTATCCGCGGCGGGGCCAGCGTCATGGACGACATCTTTGGCGACCAGGACGGTACAGACGACGGAGAAGCGAAGACTGCCTAGACGGCAGCGTCTGCTGCCGTAGTCACTTGATTAGTCACTTTCCTTCGAACGAAGGTCCGGAAAACCAGTGGAGCTTAGGGGATTCGAACCCCTGACCTCTTGCATGCCATGCAAGCGCTCTACCAGCTGAGCTAAAGCCCCTCCGCCGCGAGACCGACGCTCGCAGCAGGAACGCAGACAGCATACCGGTTCCGGAGGGGTCTGTCGCATCGGGTGGGTGCGTGGCCGCCAGGCGTCCCGCCAAGCATCTCGGTGCTAGGTCACTAGTCTCCTTGTCAAAAAAGTGACCTAGCTCCCCCAGACCGAAGGGAGCATGTCATGCCAGCACGCGCCTCGGCCAGCCGGACCTCGGGGACGCCGCTCAAGAGCCCGCTCGCCGCCCCGAGCGGCCGTTGTCCTTCACCGTCCGGCCCTGCCACCCGTGTGGGCAGGGCGAACCTGGAGCCACGCGACCGGCAGCTCGCCGACCTCGCCGATCACCTGCGGAGCATCACCAACCGCTGGGCCGTCCGAACGAGGAGAGCACGGTCAGCACGTATGTCTATTCGGCCAAAGCCCTGGACGCATGGATGACGGCGCAGGATATCGACGGCGATTTCACTGTCGTGGACACCGGCATACTCAACCGTTATTTCCGCGATTATCACCGCATGCACGGTCAGGCCGGAATCAACGCGCAGCAACGGAACCTGCTGCCGCTCTTCAAATTCCTCGAGGAGGAATACGGCCACCCGCACCCGTACACAACGAAGCTGAACCGCTACACCGAGGTGAAGGGCAAGCCGAAAACCCTTTCTAGGGAATTTATCGACGACCTCCTGGAGGTCCCGACGGCGGGAAGGCACGCGACTTCGAGAACGCCCTTGACCACGCCATCATCCGGATCCTCCGCACCGAGGGCATCCGCCGCTGGGAGCTGCTCAGCATGGTGATGCACTCCCTTCCCGGCGACCTGGACCGGGATCCGGTGTTCCGCCTGGTGCCCCTGAAGGGTGCCCGGGAGGCCGGGGAAGGCCGCCTGGTCGTACTGGCACCAGCCAGCGCCCGCAAGCGCGTCGTAGAGTCGCTGCCAGCTCGGGCCATCGTCGCCTTGCTCGTGGCGATCACGCCCCGCTATAGGGTGGCCGTGGTCCTGGGAGCGGGCCTGGGGCTGCGGGAGGGAGAAGCCTTCGGCCTGCTCGACGCCAAGGTCGATCGCCAAGGCAAGCGGGTCCGCATCGTTTCCCAGGCCCGGCGGGGCGAGCTCGATGCGGTTCTCAAGACGGACGCGTCCACCAGGACTATCCCCGCCGACGAATGGGTTCTGCGGGAAGTCGATAACCACGTCGCGCGGTTCGGCCTCGGCCCGGGTGGCAACATCGTGACGAACCGCCTAGGCCGGGTGGCCCAGCGGAGCTCATTCGGCACATGCTGGCGGGAAGCCGTCGCGTCCGCCCGAACCTGCCTGAAGCCGTTACGGACACCTGTTCCCCGACGCAGAAGACCTTGGCCGCGGAGCCATCGACGCGGCCCTCGCGGAAAATCTAGCGGAACTGGAGCGGAGCTGAGGTCCTGATGACCAGCAAACGGCAGGCCAGAGGCATGAGAAGGGGTGAGCCGGCCTGTAGGCCGGGCCGGGTTCTGTGCGGTCGTGATCATGACCTGTTCCGACTCCTCCCAGAACCGCAAGCTAGAAGGCTCCGCCAGTGACGACTACCGCGCTTTGGCGCTGTAGTGAGCCTGACTCCTGAGCCTGACTTCCTGGTGACAGGAGAGTGTCCTGCCCACTCCTTGACGGTCAGTCAACTTACGGCGAAGCTCCCACTAGACGAATGGGGGCGGGACCGGAAAGCCAGTAGTTCCGGCAGCTATCGCAGGATCTGTAAAGGGGTTGGTGATGACCGCGACCAGGGCGGATACGAGGACGGCGCTAAGGATACACACGCGAATCAGCGCGTACATGGCCGAGCGCCGACCGGGTGAGCTGCCGGTCAGCCTGTGCTACGTTGACGATCCGAGCGGAACTGTCATCATCGGAATACCCGACGCATCGCCGCCCCTCATCGATCAGTACCTGCGCATGTTCCGTCACCGCATCGGTGCCTGGCCGCGAATGGACGAGGCGCTGACATTCTTGGGCTGCGGTCCGGCGTTCCGGCACGCCAAGAAGACGGAATACAACCGCCCGCTAGCGGGCGGACTTTACATCACCAACCCAACGGGTCAAGGCGCCAAAGCCCAAGGCACCATCTGCATCGCGGCCAAACACGGCGGGAATGCAGGTTTCGTCACGGCCGGGCACGTCGCCGACCAGAACGGCACGACGTTCTACCAGCCGCGGCAGAGCTCGGTAAACGACTGGATGGCGGGGACCACCAGCGCTGTCACCGCTTTCCTGGGGCAGGCCAGCAGTGATAGCGCATTCCTCGCCGCTGCCACCCTGCAAAGCACCAGCACCCAGGTTGGCGTTCAATACAACAGCATCTGGAAAAACGCTAATAGCAATTACACGGTTACCGGAGTAGCGGCGCCGCCGACGGTCGGCGACCAGGTCTCCATGCAGGGAGCAGCACTTTTGGCCGAAAGAAACGGCCAGATCGCAGCCGTGGATGCCACTATCGCTTTCCAGGGCGGCGGTACGCTGGACCACCAGCTCCTGGCCACCTACCAGAGCCGGGAAGGCGACAGCGGCGCTCCGGTCTACCGCAAGCTCAACGATCCCAATGTGGAGCTGATCGGCCTGAATGTAGGAGCGGTGGACACCAGCACGATGCCGAATCCGGTCACCCTTCCTCAGAACAGCCCGCCACTCAGGGCGTCTGCAAAGTCCGTTATCGCTTGAGCGCGTGAATGGTTTTCGCTGGTCAGCATCAGGCGGCGGATGTGCCGCTGGCCGGCAGCCGGGCCCCGGTGTCGCGTTGGGGTCACGGCGTTAGCGCTGCTGGGTAACGGCGCGTGTTGTTCCGGGGGTGCGGGGTTCCCCGCGGAACACTGGGTTCTTCTCTCACAAATCACCCGGCCCGAGAAGGAAACCCCGCCGTGCCTGAGTCTGCCATGCCCGTGATGTGCCGTGCCCTGGTTCCGGAAGTACTCCCCGCGGTGATGCCGCAGGTCCCTGCGGTGCCGGAGTTCCTGCCCGCGGCGCCCGCGGCCCCGGTCCTGCCGTCCCGGGTTCCCGCCGACCTGCCCGCGGAGGGAAGGGAAGCGCTCGCGGCAGCGCTGGCCGGGCCGGTGCCCGGCGCGCAGCGGAAGACCGGGCGGAAGACAGTCCTGCCCGATGACGTCACTCCTTTGACCTGGGACGATGTCGAGATGGCGAGGTTCCTCGGGTTCCTCCGCTCGATGTCGGACCGCCGCGACCCGCGTGGCAGGCGGCTTCCCCTGGACTACCTCGTCGCACTCGCGGTCGCGGCCGGCGCGGCCGGGGACGACAGCCCGGAGGCCGCCGCGGCCTGGGCCGCCGCGGCGCCAGCCCGGATCCTGCACCGGCTCGGCGCGCCCCGCGACGCCGCCGGGAATCCCCGCCGTCCGGACGCTGCGACCTTCAGCCGGGTCCTCGGCGACCCGGCTCATGCCCAGCAGGCCGATGACGTCCTGTGCGCCTGGACGGCAGCTCGCGCCCGTGACCTGCGGCCCGGCATGCGCAAGCACCTGCGCGTCGACGGGAAGGCGCTGCGCGGCGCCGCCCGCGGCGGCACCGCGCCGATGCTCCTGTCCGGCCTGTGGGACGACGGCACCACCGCCGCCCAGCTCCCCGTGAACACCAGGAAGGAAAACGAGATCCCCGTCTTCCGCGACCTCCTGGACAAGATCCCCGCCGGCGACCTGGAAGGCGCGGTGATATCCGCCGACCAGATGCACACCCAGCGCAAGCATGCGGCGAAGATCGGCAAAGCCGGGGCCTTCTTCCTCTTCACCATCGGCGGTAACCAGCAGAAACTCTTCGACGCGGCGGACGCGCTCCCCTGGCGGGCCCTCGCCGGGGAGGCCTGGACCGTCGACCGGGGCCACGGCCGGATCGACGCGCGCACAATCAAGACCCTCCCTCCCACGCCGGAAATCCTGAAGAAATGGCCCGAAGTCCGGCAGGTCTTCCTCGTCGAAAGGTACAGCTACGGCACGGACGGGGAACTGCTCGGCGCGGTCGCCGTCCTCGGCATCACCAGCCTGCCCCCGGACCAGGCTGACGCCGCTGATCTGCTCGCCTACCTGCGAGGCCACTGGTCGATAGAGATGCACCACTATGCCCGTGACCTCACGTTCGGCGAGGACGGGCACCGCTCCGCCACCGCGCCCCAGGCCTTCGCCGCCATCCGCAACGCCGTCCTCGGCTCGCTCCGGCTCCTCGGCGTCACCCGCATCTCCGCCCAGATCCGCACCGCCGGGCGGCACCCTTACCAGCTCCCGTTCCAGCTCCTCGGCCTCGCCGGGCTCTGGACCCCGCCACCCGCATGATGCCTCCCCGAGACAGAAACGAGACCGGAAAACGCCGCCCGGCGGAAACCGCGAAAACCGCAGCTCCGTGATCAGCGCAAAAGGAGGCAGCTACGCCAGCCAGCTACTCAAAGACCGACTTTGCAGACGCCCTGGCCCGCCACTACCCGTCGGCGAATACGCGATCATCAGCCTGTGGACGCATATCGCGACTGACCTGGGCCTGACCCTGTCCTAGTACCGCAGCCAGATCCAGATTTCGGACGCTGTTAACATCTCACGGCAAATACCTGATCACTGGTACTGGGCCGACAAAGCCCGGTACCAGTGACAGGACGGTTAACCGACATTCCACACAGCCCGCCAGACCCTGCGCTGACCATCTGAGCATTGCAGCCAGCACCGCCGTCCCCTGCGAGCCCGCGACCTGTGCGTGGCCCTGGACCTGCCGATCGTGTCCAAGAACACCGAGAACATCCGCTCCAAACTCAAACGCCTGGTCAGCCGCGGCATCCTCATCGAGACCGAAGCCGGATTGTTCGGTCAGCCACACCCCTAACCCGGACCGCAGGCCTGCAGCCAGGACACCTAACCCAGCCCAGCCGGCGAAAGGGACATCGACTCGCGGAACGTCTCTGAACGCCCCGGGGTGTGTTCAGGGAGGCAGCCGGATAGTTGATCATTGGCGCTTGTGGTCACGCGGTATTGCGGCGCGGTCTGCAGCCGGCGGGTCAGCTTACGGGCGGAGAAGGACGGGCGCCGGATGCCGGGACGAGGGCCTGCCAGGCTCGCCCCGGCCCCCGTTTTACGGGATGATCCTCCCAGCGGGCACGTAGCGGCCGGTCGCCGCCAGGGCGACCGCTAGGGCGAAGATCATGATGAACAGGAGCGCCACGAGAAACCTGGCAGTCCGGCTCGCCTGCCGCTGCTTCTTGTGAGGGCGAAGGTGCGCCTTGTTGCTCATCATGTTCCTCTCACGGGAACGGCAGCGACCGGATCGCCGCGCGGGCTGCTGAGGTAAGCCATCGTGCCCGTCACTGCCGACCAGGCGGGGCGAGCAAGCGCTGAAGCTGGAGGACTTGATCCTTGCCCGGCATGAAGACATGGAAGCGCGGGCCTGGGAGTGGCTGCGTCACCTGGGGGAGCAGCCAGGTCCGGCCGGCTACGGCGATGCCGAGGTAGCCGTTGGCGTCCGCGGCTGTCGTGGTGACCTCTGTCAGCGCTGGCACGTCGGCGGCGGGCAGGGTGATCGTGAATCCGTACGTGGGAGGGCCTGCCGCCGTGCCCGGGGGAGAGATCGCGGAGACCGGGGAGATCGCTGCGGAGGAGAACGTTGCGGGCGTGCCGAGCTCGCGGTAGCACTGACCGGGTCCCCCGGACAGCGCGACGGAGCCGGCCGGGCACCCGCCTGCGGCCGTGGGGGCCTGGATGCCCATGGCCTCCAGGACGAACGGTGACTTCAGCTGGCTTGGCTGCGGCACTTCCCCGGCTGGCCCGAGCGGAGTCATGTGGCTGCAGGCGGCGGTGAGCATGAGGCCTGCGGCTAGCACGCCGGCCAGGACAGGCGCCGGGCGCGGCCAGGAGCGGAACGGCATGTCCAGGGCTCTCCTCCCGGCAGGACGTCGCTTGCTCACCGCAGGGGCGGATGAGCTGGCGGTGTGGGCGCTGCCGCCTGAGCGCGGGCGGCATCAGGGATGACTAGCGCGACGGCGGCCAGCAGGATCAGCAGTTCCGCCAGGCTCACCTTGATCAGGTGCGGGTCGTTCACGTAGCTGCCGAGCGAGACGATCCGCCACACCCCGGCGGCGGCGCCGAGCAGCGTCAGGGCCAGCGACCACGCGCCCGGGCCGGCAGCCCGGCCGGACCAGGGCAGCGCCCAGGGCGCGTGTGCCAGGCAGGCGACGCTGACCACCAGACAGCCCAGCCCGGCGGAGTCCGGCAGCCAGGCCTGGTCGCCGGCCGACTGGAGCACCAGCACCGGCACGGGTACCAGCAGGCAGTAGCCGGGCAGCGCCAGCAGCCAGGGCCGGCGCGCGGCAGCCGGGGCATCGCGGTGGAAGGCGGCGACGGCCAGGACCGGGGTGAGGTCGAACAGGATGAAGGAGCTCCACGAGCTGAGGGGCCGCAGCATGTTCCCGTCGAGCTGCGCCGCCAGCAGCAACAGCAGGTCCGCGGCGACGGGCAGGGCCGCGATGAACCGGGCCGTCCGGTACTGCCCGAGCACTAGTGCCAGGAAGACCACGATCCAGGTGTAATCGACGACCTGCCCCACGGCAGGCCAGGCGCCGCCGGGCAGCGGCCCTGCCAGGCTCGCGGGCAGCGCGGGGAGCCAGCTGGCCGGGTGGCGGCGCCAGGCCAGGAGCGTGAGGTCGGCGAGGCCCTGCGCCGCATGCGCCAGCAGCACCGCGAGCACCGCGCACCGCACGGCCTGGCCCCAGGCGAGGTACCGGCGCGGCGCTCCCGCGCCGCCCAGGTACAGCCGGGCGGCCAGCGCGGCCACGCTGGCGGCCTCCGGCCAGGCGGGCTTGCCGAACTCGCAAGCGTACGCGTCCTGGTCCTCGTCGCCGGTGACCCGGCTGTCCAGGAACGCGGCGACCATGTCCTCTTCCCACCGGTCACGGTAGTAGCCGGGCAGCAGCCGCAGCAGCCGCCGGTAGCGGTCCTCCAGGGTCAGGCCGTCATCCTTCATCCGGCTGCCTCCCCGCCGGCCAGGCCCAGCCGGGCCTGCACTACCCGGGCGGTGCGGGCCCGCAGGTCAGCCTCCTGGGCAAGCGCGCGGCGCCCACTGGAGGTCAGCCGGTAATAGCGGCGCAGCCGGCCGTCGTGCGCCTCCTCCCGGTCGGGCTCGATCAGCCCCTCGGCGGCGAGCCGGTCCAGCACCCCGTACAGGCCGCCGATCTTCAGCTTCACCCGGTCCCGCGACAGCTCGGCCACCTCGCGCACGATGCCGTACCCGTGCCGCGGGCTATCGGCCAGCGCGGTGAGCACGAAGAACGCCTGCCCGGTCATCGGCTTGCCCGTCATGTCAGCTAATATAATGGAAACCAGGATATTAGCCAAGTCAGGCCAGGCCGGATGGTGAAGCGCACCCGCCTGCCAACCCCGTCCGCGCGCCACCCAGGTCGCCGGCCCCGGGCACACGGGCACGTAGCGGACGGCAGCGGCCCCGAATCGACCCTCGCGGCGGGTACGCCCCGGTCAACGGCCCCGCCTCGGCCAGGAGCGAGGAGCGAGGAGCGAGGAGCGAGGAGCGAGCTTAACGAGGCGATGAGCGACCTGCGGGTCACCCGCAAGACCCCTCATCTGGACGACGGCCAGCCCGCCGCGGAACCGGCCAGGCCCTCTCCAGCGCTCCCCGGCCACCCCGCCTACAGCAGATCCTTGACACCTTCACCGGCCTGCGCCGCCCCGGCCCCGCGACCTGCGCGCGGCCCGGTCATCCCGATCGTGGCCAAGAACACCGAAGACATCTGCTCCAAGCTCAAGGGACCGGCCAGTCGCGGCATCCTCGCCGGCACCAAGCCCGGATTGTCCGCCCAGTTACGCCCATAGCCCGGCCCGCAGCCCCTCCAGCAAGAACACCTAACCCAGCCCAGCCGACGAAAAGGACATCAACCCGCAAAACATCCTCTGACAGGGGCGCCGTCGATCTGAAATTTTCATGCTCCGAGGGTTGCTGCGGCGGCCGTCGCACGCGCCGAGATGGACCGTGCAAGCTTGCGCTGCCCGGCCTGGAGAACAGTCACTCTCGCGGTGAGATGTTGTTTCGCCGCTTGGCGATGTTGGAACCGGTCCCTGTTCAACTTCGCCCGGACGCCGGCCGGCGGGCTAGATCGGCGCCCGCAGTGCAACGACGGGAGGGGTTCAGCGGCCAGACCCCAGTCTACTCAATACCGAGCTTTGGTAAACCACCCAAAAATCAACTCATACAAACAAAATCTTTGTTGGTTTGCTCATATGACCGGGCCAATATAACGCAGTCGGTTCACCGGCCAAACGCTTCTGATCGAAACACGTCGAAACTTGACAACCATTTCGGGCTGGGGGCATCTTCTTCTCGCCGATTGCGATGCTGCGACCCATGCAAGGAAGCCATGAAAGCTCAGACCGGAGCCAGCAACCGCCGACGGCGCCGCCGTCGGATTGCGGACCTGCACGCCGGCAGCAACCAGCAACGGACCCTCGGCTGAAAAGGAGAACGGAAGGTGAAACCGGAACCACGGCGCTTCACGCGCCTGGCCCCGATCGGGCTTGCCATCGCCCTGCTGCTGAGCGTGCTCGGCTTCCAGGCGGTGACCAGCACTGCGGCGAACGCGTCCACCAATCAGTTCCACGGCGTGAACTGGGCCAATCCTAACGACAATTTCATCACCGGCGACCTCGTGCCGGTGGGACTGACCGACGGCGACAGCTACTCGGCCACCTTCGCGAAGGCCACGTCGATCATCAAGGGCTTCCAGGCGCTGGGCGCCAACACGGTACGGATGCCGTTCAACCACGCGACCGTCACCGACAGCTGGTGGGGCAGCTACCAAGGGGCGATCGACGCGGCCCTGGCCCTGGGCATGAAGGTGGTGCTCGCCCCCTGGCTGCAAAACGGCGTTGAGGGGTCGACGTTCTACTCCGACTGGAACGTCGTCATCGGCAAGTACCTCAGCAACTCTAACGTGTACTTCGACATCATGAACGAGCCGGCAGGCTACACCGCCGCCACCGAGGACAACATGGCCGCGCAGTGGGTGGCGACCTACCCCCAGATCCCCCGCGGCCGGATCATGGTCCCTGGCGCCTTCGCCGACCAGAACCTGTGCACCGTCGGTGCTGATTCCCGGCTGAGCGGGACCCTGCTGTCGATCCACATCTACGGCATGTTCGGCGACTCCCACACCACCGAGGGCGCCTGGGTCAGTGACTTCCTGAACGAGCTATGCGGCTACGAGGGCCGCGCGGTGCTGACCGAGTTCGGCGTGCCCATGAACACCGGCACTAACTACGACGGAGCACGCGACGGCACCAACCTCATCTCCTACCTTTACGGCATCACCGACACGGTTCGCAGCCAGGGCATGGGTTCCATCCTCTGGACCGGGGTCAAGTCCGCCACCCAGACCCAGGGCCCCGGGCCGTGCGAGAACGCCTCCTGCGCCATCACCTCCCTGCAAGGCACCGCACCCAACTACACCCTCAGCATCAACAACCAGTCCGGCCTGGACCGCCTCCAGTACGCCTGGGGAGGCTCCAACCCCGGCGGCAGCGCCTCGACGACCGCCATCAACGGGCTGGGTTCCGGCAGGTGCCTGGACGTGACTAACGCTTCGCAGACCGCCGGCACCAAGGTGGAGATCTGGGACTGCAACGGCGGGTCCAACCAGACCTGGACACGCACCTCCGGCCGCCAGCTCACCGTCTACGGCGGCGCCATGTGCCTGGACGCGACCGGGGGCGGCACCACTGCTGGTACCCCGGTGGAGATCTCGAACTGTAACGGCGGATCCAGCCAGCAGTGGAACATCAACTCCAACGGAACGATCACCGGCGTCCAGTCCGGCCTGTGCCTGGACGTCACCGGGGCATCCACCGCCAACGGCGCCCTCGTCGAACTGTGGACCTGCAACGGCGGCAGCAACCAGCAATGGATCATCGGCTGACATCGCAATCCGGAACGCCACCCCGTCCCGGATAACCATCTGCACGGTGTGCGGGACGGCTCATCACGGCCAGTCTCGCAGACCGTGCCAGCGAGCCGCTCGGGGCCGCCAGCCGCTACCCGGGTAACGACCGCTCGCTCAGGCACAGGCATAAAGCCCTGTAGTAGACCCGAAACCCAGCCGTAGGACGTGCGAGGTAGCTACGGTGCCTGCTCCGTAGATCAGGAACCGGAAGCCTGCGCGAGCCGCACGTGCCCAGCCGCGCTCAACGCGGAGTCAACTTTGGCGCGTAAGGAAGTTAACCGCGGTCCGCGATGATCGGCGGGACATACCGGCAAGGTAAGGGGAGCACGATGGCGGTAGATGGCATCCGGGAAGCCACTCCGGAGAACATGCAGAAGCTGCGCGTAAAGCTGGCTGGCTCTGGCATCATGACGTCCGACGATCTCATGTCGCGACGCAACACCAAGCTCAAGGAAATGATCGAGGCTGCCGGCAAGTTCGAGCTCGCGGATGTCATCGATGCACTCCAGGGTCTGCCCGAGGAGCAAACCCAGGTGCCCGTCGTCGCACCCCGGAAGATGGTAGAGATCGTTATCATCTGGTCCGGTACTCAGCTGTCGGACTTCTATATCGGCAAGTTGCGCGACGAGTACCTCAAACTGGACGACCAGACGAGGCATGGCGACACCGGGCAGCTGGCCAGCCTCCTCTACCAGCGGGTCGTGATCGAAGCTGACCGGAGCGGGAACGAGACCCGCAAGGCAGCCCTGGGCAACGCGAGCCAGATCCAGCAGGCACTCGATCAGGAACTGATTCACTTCGACGCGGTGACCCGTACCGAGAAGATCCTCAGCGGTTTCGGCCAGGTCTTGGTGCATCGCCCCCCGGACAGTTCATTCATCCGGCTCGATATGCAGGCCTTTCCCGCCAGCTGGCGGGTCTACAATTCGGGCAGCGGCCCGCTGCTCTCACCCGCCTTGGACGCCAGCAAGCTGGCTGTCCTGGTCAGCATCGGGCACGGCTACCCCGAAGGGCACACCGCCTTTCCCTCGCTCGGCTGGATCCCCCAGGACAAGCTCGTCGAAAGGGTCGGGCTCACCGACACCAAGAACGTCCTGCGCATCCCGCTCCAGTGCTTCCCGACCCAAGCCGTCATGAGCTGGCCAGGGCGCGCGATAAGCATCGAGAACGACGGCCCGTCCGACGACAACGAGATGAAGAGCTGGATCGACAAGAAGCTGGCTGCCGAGGTGCAGGAATGGCTGTCTGAGAAGTGACATCGGTCAGGTGGCGACGGTGAAACGCTCCCGGTGGTGCGCCGGGGCCTCGACCTCGTCGACGGACGCCGTGGCGAAGTCGGCGCCCGAGATGTGCGAGTTGCCATTGGCGTCGGTGAGCAGGATGTCCCCGCCGGTCCGGTACTTGCCGGTGGCCTCGCCCGGCGCCCTCGCTGTCTCGTCCGCCGCATGGACGGTGTTCATCCACCGCATCAATAACAAGAGCCTTTAACACGAACGGACGGTGGTTCCCGGTCACCACGCCGGGAACCCCGTCCGGGCCAGGCAGCTCCTGTGCCCGCGTTATGCCGGGATCGCCTACGCCCAGACCGGCCCTGACCTCATTGCCGGAATGCAGGCTGGGGAGACCGTGATGGGCCCAGGCCGTCTGGGTGCATGGGTCCTATGGTCCGGGAGTGGCTTCTGGCTCTCTCCGGATGGTGATCATCTGGTCGGCGCCCATCAGGGCGAGTGTCCTTGCTATGGCTGGCTGGGGGCGGAGCAGCGTTAGGCCGCCGCCGCGTTCGTTCAAGGTCCTGGCGGCGAGCACCATGATCCGGGTTGACATGGAGTCCATGAAGCTGAGACCGGACATGTCGAGGGTCAGGTTCCGGGTCCCGGCGGAGAGCTGGGCGGTGATGAGGTCGCTCAGTTGCGCGGCGGTGGACAGGTCAGCCTCGCCGGACAAGACGATAACCGGCCCGGACTGCCCGGCCGTTACCGAGGCACGCAGCGTGCTCACCAAAGGACTCCGATCGGGCTCCGCACGTACTGTTTTTCTGCCGCACATGGCAGTGAGCAGAAGCATAGGGCCATACCAGGGCTTCGCGCAGTACCAGCCGGTATGCTCCTACGGGAGTGATTCTGTACTGGATGGAGTAGTCGTGGACGCTCCGGCTGGAGTTCGCGGGCTCGGTACCGGGGATCATGTTGTCCAGTTCTACCGCGACGACGAGGAACTGGCCGGGCAGGTCGGCGGCTACCTGGCGGAGGGTATCCGGGACGGCGGGGTGGCTGTTGTTATCGCCACGCCAGGGCACCGGCTGGCGTTCGAGGACCGGATGGCGGATGCGGGCGTTGAGGTGGCAGCCGCCGCGGCCCGGGGTGAGTACGTGACCCTGGATGCCGGGGAGACCCTCGCCCGGCTTGTTGCCGGGGGCAGGGTCGATCCTGGTTGTTTCGAGCTGGTGATCAGCGGCCTGATCGGGGAAGTGGCTGGTACCGGGCGGCCGGTGCGGGCTTACGGTGAGCTGGTGGCCTTGC
>JAFARZ010000119.1 GCA_019245115.1 Streptosporangiaceae bacterium
GGAGGTGCGGGGGGTGCGGGGGTGCCCGGAGGTGCGGGGGGTGCCGGGGTGCGGGAGGTGCGGGAGGTGCGGGGGGCCTAGGGGAGCATGTCCAGGGTCAGGGAGGATTCGGTGCTGGGGATGCCCTGGTCGGCGGCGCGGCGGTCGGCCATGGCCAGGAGGCGGCGGATGCGGCCGGCGATGGCGTCCTTGGTCAGGGGCGGGTCGGCGAGCTGACCCAGTTCCTCCAGCGACGCCTGGCGATGTGCCATCCGCAGACGGCCGGCCATGGTCAGGTGCTCGGGAGCGTCGGAGCCGAGGATCTCCAGGGCCCGCTCGACGCGGGCGCCGGCCGCCACCGCGGCGCGGGCGCTGCGGCGCAGGTTGGCGTCGTCGAAGTTGGCCAGGCGGTTCGCGGTCGCCCGGACCTCGCGGCGCATCCGGCGCTCCTCCCAGGCCATCACGGCGTCGTGCGCGCCGAGCCGGGTGAGCATGGCGGCGATCACCTCACCGTCGCGGATCACCACGCGGTCGACGCCACGCACGTCCTTGGCCTTGGCGTGGACCCGGAGCCGGCGCGCGGCGCCGACCAGGGCCAGGGCGGCCTCCGAGCCGGGGCAGGTTATCTCGAGCGACATCGAGCGGCCCGGTTCCGTCAAAGACCCGTGCGCGAGGAACGCGGCACGCCAGGCGGCCTCGCAGTCGCAGGTGGCGCCGGACACGACCTGCCGGGGCAGGCCGCGGACCGGGCGGCCGTAGTTGTCGATGAGGCCGGTCTGCCGGGCCAGGCTCTCCCCGGCACCGCCCTTGCTGACCCGGACCAGGTAGCGGTTGCCCTTCCGCAGGCCGTTCGGCGCGAGCACCAGGAACTCCGCCGGATGCCCGAACAACTCGGTGATATTCGCCCGGAGCCGGCGCGCCGCGGCGCCGGTGTCGAGTTCCGCCTCGATCACCACCCGGCCCTCGACGAGGTGCAGCCCGCCGGCGAATCTGAGCAGCGTGGAAACCTCCGCCTTGCGGCAGCAGGGCTTGACCACCGGAACCCGGCTGAGCTCGTCCTTCACCACGCCAGTCATCGCCATGAGGCGTCACTCCCCCCTCAGAACTCTCGCGTACTCGTCCGCCAGCAGGCGGGGATCGTGCCTGGGGGTGCCGTCTCCCATCGCCACGTCCGCCACGACCAGACGGGCTCCCAGCGCCCCCGCTGCCTTCTCCAGGTCCGTTAGATTACCGGCTCGGACCGCCATGCTGTCCGCGAGCACCACGTCCACCGTGAGTTCCGGTGCGTGTTCCGCGAGAACCTCCAGGTGCTTGTGCGGGGAGAACCCGTCCGTCTCCCCCGGCTGCGGGGCCAGGTTCAGTACCACGATGCGCCGCGCCGGCGTTTCGCGCAATGCCTTCGCCAGTTCGGGGACCATCAGGTGCGGCAGCACGCTGGTGAACCACGAGCCGGGGCCGAAGACCACCCAGTCCGCCTCGCCCACCGCGTCAACCGCCTGCGGCACGGCCGGCGGATTGGCCGGTTCCAGCGTGATGGACCGCACCCGACCCGGCGTGGTCGCGCACTCCTTCTGGCCCCGTACGATGCTCACCTCGCCGGGCCGCTCCGGGTCGGCCCCCACCACCTCGGCGACGATGTCCAGCGGCACCGCGGCCATCGGCAGCACGCGGCCTCCGGTGCCCAGCAGCCTGCCCACCCACTCAAGTCCGGTGACCGTGTCCCCGAGCAGATCCCACAGCGCGACGATCAGCAGGTTCCCGAGGGCATGGCCCTCCAGTTCCCCCTGGCCGAACCGGTGCTGCACCACCCGGCTCCAGGTCGTCCCCCATTCGTCGTCGCCGCACAGCGCGGCGAGCGCCATCCGCAGGTCACCCGGCGGCAGGACGCCGAAGTCACGGCGTAGCCGCCCGCTGGAACCTCCGTCGTCCGCGACGGTGACCACCGCCACCAGATCATCGGTGACCGTGCGCAGCGCGGCCAGCGATGCGGCCAGCCCGTGCCCGCCCCCCAGGCCGACCACTTTCATGCTCACTCCCGTCCGAGATCCCGGTGTGCGACCTGCACGTCTACCTCGCTCCCGGCCAGGCGATCCCGCAGTTGCTCGGCCATCGCCACGCTGCGGTGCTTGCCGCCGGTGCAGCCGACCGCGAGCGTCACGAACCGCTTGCCCTCACGCTCGAATCCCGGCAGCACCACTTTCAGTAGCTGAGTGTAAGTGTCCAGGAACTCTTCGGCACCATCCTGGGAGAGAATGTAGTCCCGGACCGGATCGTCCTGCCCCGTCATCGGGGCGAGTTCCGGGATCCAGTGCGGGTTCGGCAGGAACCGGCAGTCCGCCACCAGGTCGGCGTCGACCGGCATGCCGTACTTGAAGCCGAACGAGACGATGGACAGGCGCAGACCGCCCAGCGGGGCGGAACCGCCGCTGAAGAAGTCCCGCATCCGGGCACGCAGCTCGTGCACGTTGAGCCGGGACGTGTCGAGGACCAGGTCGGCGTCACCGCGGACGGCGCGGAGCAGCTCGCGCTCGGCCTCGATGCCGTCGGTCACCCGGCCCGTCCCCTGCAGCGGATGCGGACGCCGCTCGCTGTCGAACCGCCGCACCAGCGTGTCCTCGGACGCCTCGAGGAAGACGATCTGCGCCGACGCGCCCCGCGCGCCGAGCTCGCTGATGGCCGACTTCAGGTCGGTGCTGAACGCCCGGCTGCGGATGTCCACCACGGCCGCCATCCGGGTGACCGCGCCGTTGGACCGCCGGGCCAGGTCAACCATGGTCGGCAGCAGGCCCGGGGGCAGGTTGTCGACCACGAACCAGCCGAGGTCCTCCAGCGACTTGGCGGCCGCCGTGCGGCCCGCGCCGGACATCCCGGTGATGATGACGAGGTCAGTCTGCTCGTCAGCTGCCCGTTGCATCCTTCGTACCTTCCCCAAGGGCCGCCACGATCGTCGCGGCCAGCTTCGGCCCGATTCCCGGCACCGCGCCGATCTCCGCCACGCTCGCCGCGGACAGCTTGCGCACCGAGCCGAAGTGCTTGAGCAGCGTGGCGCGGCGCGCGGGGCCCAGGCCCGGCACGTCGTCGAGCGCGCTCACGATGGCCGCCTTGCCGCGCTTCTGCCGGTGGTAGGTGATGGCGAACCGGTGCGCCTCGTCCCGGACCCGCTGCAGCAGGTACAGCCCCTCGCTGCTGCGCGCCATGATCACCGGGAATTCCTCGCCCGGCAGCCACACCTCCTCCAGCCGCTTGGCCAGGCCGCACACGGCCACGTCAGTGATGCCCAGCTCGGTCAGGGCGCGGGCCGCCGCCTCGGCCTGCGCGGCCGCCCCGTCGACGACCACCAGATTGGGCGGATAGGCGAACTTGGCGTGTCCGGCCACCGCCCGTTCGTTCATCAGGTCCTGATCTTGATTTTCCTCGAGATAACGACGGAAGCGGCGGGTGATCACCTCGTGGATCGCGGAGATGTCGTCGGTCGCGCCCTTGATGCTGAACCGGCGGTACTCGCCCTTGCGGGCCAGGCCGTCCTCGAAGACCACCATCGACGCGACCACGTGCGTGCCCATCAGGTTCGAGACGTCGTAGCACTCGATACGCAGCGGCGCGTCATCCAGGCCGAGCGCGTCCTGGATCTCGTTGAGCGCCTTGCTGCGGGTGGTCAGGTCGCTGGCCCGCCGGGTCTTGTGCAGCGCGAGCGTTTCCTTCGCGTTGCGGCAGACGGTCTCCAGCAGCGTCTTCTTGTCACCGCGGACCGGGACGCGGAGGTTGACCGGGCCGCCGCGCCGCTCGCACAGCCACTGGGTCATCGCCACCGGGTCCGGCGGCAGGGCCGGCACGAGCACCTCGCGCGGGATGCCGGCGTTGACCGCCTCGGGCGAGGTGTCGCCGTAGAACTGGCCGAGGAACTGCTCGACCAGGCCCGCGGTGGTAATGTCCTCCACCTTCTCCAGCACCCAGCCGCGCTGGCCGCGGACCCGGCCGCCGCGCACGTAGAACACTTGGACGGCCGCCTCCAGCTGGTCTTCGGCCAGCGCGATCACGTCGCAGTCCGTGCCGTCGCCGAGCACGATGGTCTGCTTCTCCAGGGCCTTCTCCAGCGCCCGGATGTCGTCGCGCAGCCGGGCCGCCTGCTCGTACTCCTCGCGGGCCGAGGCCGCCCTCATCTGGGCCTCGAGCCGCCGGGTGAACTTCGCGGTCTGGCCGGCCATGAAATCGCAGAAATCCTCGGTGAGCACCCGGTGATCCTCGGCGCTGATACGGCCGACGCACGGCGCGGAGCACTTGCCGATATACCCGAGCAGGCAGGGCCGGCCGATCTGGCCGGACCGCTTGAACACCCCCGCCGAGCAGGTGCGGATGGGGAACACGCGCAGCAGCGTGTCGAGCGTGTCGCGAATCGCCCAGGCATGCGAGTACGGGCCGAAGTACCTGGTCCCCTTCCGCTTCGCGCCGCGCATCACCATCGCCCGCGGATACTCCTCGGACATGGTCACCGCCAGGTACGGATAGCTCTTGTCGTCGCGGTACTTGACGTTGAACCTCGGGTCGAACTCCTTGATCCAGGAGTACTCGAGCTGGAGCGCCTCGACCTCGGTGGACACGATCGTCCAGTCCACGTCGGCCGCTGACGTGAGCATCGCCTGCGTGCGGGGATGCAGCGCGGCGAAGTCGGCGAAGTACTGATTGAGCCGCTGGCGCAGCGACTTCGCCTTCCCGACGTAGATCACCCGCCCGCCCCTGTCACGGAACCGGTACACGCCCGGGGACTCGGGAATCGCTCCGGGTGCGGGCCGGAAGCTGAGGGGACCTGCCACGAATCAACTCTATGCGCGCAAGCCGCTGTCACTGTGACGGCTGGCCGGCGACGATATCTCCATGGCCGCTCTTTTCGGCGCGATCGGACGGTTCTGCGTCCGTTACCGCTGGGGCGTGATGGCCGCCTGGGTAGCGGGTTGCGTTCTCGCCGTCCTGCTGCTGCCGTCGCTGGGCAGCGTGACCCAGAGCGACAACTCCTCGTTCCTGCCCGCCAGCGCGCCCTCGCAGCAGGCCGCGGCGCTGGCCGCGCCGCTCCAGGGGGCCGCGTCGCTGACCGTGGTCGACGTGGTCGTGGTCCGGCCGGACCGGGCTCCGCTCACCGCCATCGACCAGGCGGGTGTGGCATCGCTGGCCGGGCGGCTCGCCCGGGTGGCGCACGTGGTGTCGGTGCGTCCGGCGGGCCTGTCGGCCGACGGGAAGGCCGCCGAGCTCGCCGTCGCCGCTGCGCTGGCCCAGTCCGGCGGCCTGGCCACGGCCCAGCAGGCCTCGTTGTGCGCCGCGTTGCGTTCGGCCCTGCGGTCGTCCGCGCCGCCGGTCCCGGGCCTGGACGCGCACCTGGCGGGCACGGTGGCGACCCGGGTGGACAACAACAACAGTTCCACGTCCAGCGGGAGCAGCGTGCAGTGGGTGTCGATCGCCTTCGTCATCATCTTGCTGGTCGCGGTGTTCCGCTCGGTGCTGGCGCCGATCGTGGCCGTCCTGCCCGCCGTCCTGGTGGTGCTCGCGGCCGAACGGCTGACCGCCGTGGCGGCGCTGCACGGCGGGTTCGGGATCTCGCAGATCGCCTCGCTGCTGCTGATCGTGCTGGTGGTGGGGGCCGGGACCGACTACGCGCTGTTCCTGATGTTCCGGGTGCGCGAGTCGATGCGTGCCGGGGTGCCGTGTGCCGAGGCGATCGCGGGTTCGGTGGAGCGGGTCGGTGAGACCATCACGTTCTCGGCCGGGGTGCTGATCGCGGCGCTCGGCTCGCTGGCCTTCGCCACGTTCCCGTTGTACTCCGGGCTGGCCGCGCCGCTGTCGATCGGGATCGGGCTGATGCTGCTGGCCGGGCTCACCCTGTTGCCGGCCATGCTGGCCTGCCTGGGCCGGGCGGCCTTCTGGCCGTCGTCCGTGCGGCCCGGCGCGGGACGCGCCGGATGGTGGGGGCCGGCGTGCGTGCGTCTGGTGCGGCGGCCTGTTCTGGTGTTGTGTATCGGGCTGGTCGCGTTCGGGGCGCTGGCGTTGCTGTCCGGCGGGTATCTGGCCGCGGGGTTCGGCGGGCCGGTGACCGCCCCGGCGGGCAGCGACTCCGCCTCGGGTGACGCGCTGCTGGCCGCCCACTTCCCGCAGACCGCGGTCAACCCGACGGTGATCGTGCTGCGGTTGCGGCAGCCGCTGTGGACTCCGTCGGTGGCCGCGGCGGTCCTCGCCGCCGAGGACGGGCTGGCCGCCGACCGCGACTTCACCGCCGTTTCCGGTCCATTTAATCCGAACGGCGTCCGTTTCACGGCCCGGGGATACGTTTCATTGTTCGCACGCTATGGCCCGCCGCGTGGCGATTCCGCTGGTCCTTCTGATCCTGGTTCTGGTGCGGCGTATCGCGCGTACCTGGCCAGCGGTTCCTACGTGAGCGCGGACGGCCGCACGGTGTCGTTCGCGACGTTGCTGTCGGCGGGCGGGGCGACCACGACGGCGGCGGCGCAGGCGGTGCCTTCGGTCCGGCTTGACGCGTCGCGGGCGGCTCTCGTGGCCGGGGCGCCGACGTGGGGCGTGGCCGGGCAGCCGGCCTTTACCTACGACATCGCCAGGCTGTCGGACGGCGATCTGCGCACCGTGATCCCGATCGCGGTGGCGGTCATCGCGGTGCTCCTCGCGGTGGTGATGCGCTCGCTGGTGGCGCCGCTGTACCTGATCGCGTCCGTGGTGCTGTCGTACTTCGCCGCGCTGGGGCTGACCGTGCTCGTGTTCATGAAGGCAGCCCGGCAGCCGGGGATGACGTTTATCCTGCCCTTCCTCCTGTTCGTGTTCCTGCTCGCGCTGGGCGAGGACTACAACATCCTCGTCATGACCCGGATCCGGGAGGAGTCTTGCCGGCTGCCGTTGCGGGACGCGGTGGGGCGCGCGCTGTCGGTCACCGGGACGACGGTGACCTCGGCGGGGCTGGTGCTGGCGCTGACGTTCGGGGTGCTGGCGGTGGTCGGATCCGGCAGCGCCGGGCCGGCCAACGTGCGGACGATCGTGGACGTGGGCGTCGGCCTGGCGCTCGGCGTGCTGATGGACACATTCGGAGTCCGGACCCTGCTCGTGCCGTCCGCCGTGGTGCTGATCGGTCGGTGGAACTGGTGGCCGTCGCGGCTGTCGCGGCCGGCCTCCGGTCATCCGGATACCGCTACCCTCGAATCGTGCCGGCCCTGACCGAGATCGCCGCGGGGATATACGTGGCGACGAGCGAGTTCATGCTCACCACGACGACCGTGGTGGCCGGTCCCGACTGCTCCTGCCTGGTGATCGACCCGGCGGTGACCGTCGCCGAGCTGACCGCGCTGGCCGCCGCGCTTGATTCCCGCGGGCTCCGCCCGGTCGTGGCATGGTCGACGCATCCGCACTGGGATCACGTGCTGTGGCACGCGTCGCTCGGCAAGGTGCCGCGGTTCGCGGCGCCGGCCGCCGTTGCCGTCCTCGACGCTGACGCCGTACGCGACGCGACGATCCTCGAGATGGAGGAGTCGGCGCCGGGTCATGACCACTCCCTGTTCGGACGGCTGACGCCGCTGCCGGGGGGCGCGGTCCCGTGGGACGGGCCCCGGGCGGAGGTGATCGTCCACGACGCGCACGCGCCCGGCCACGGCGCGGTGTTCTTTCCCGATGCCGGCGTCCTGGTGGCGGGCGACATGTGCTCCGACGTCGAGATCCCGCTGCTCGACATGCGTGCTGATGATCCCCTGGGCGACTACCGGGCCGGCTTGTCCCGGCTCGGTGCGGTGACCGGGGTACGGCGGGTGGTGCCGGGCCACGGACATGCCGGCGACAACGCCGGGTTCCGCGGGCGCCTGGCCGCCGATTCCGCGTATCTGGACGCGCTGGCGCGCGGCGAGTCCTTCGGTGATCCGCGGATCACCGAGGACTGGCTGCGCGCCGAGCACGACAAGCAGGTGCGGTATTACCGGCGTTAACTGGTTGGCTTAACGGGCCGGCTTCCCGAAATCGACCGAATCGGCGTCGTCGTCGGGCCGTGCCGCGTGATGCGGCTCGGCGGCCTCGTGTGGTCCGGCGACGTCCTGCGGCTCGGTGGTGGGGCCGGGCTCGTCGTCTTCGGTGTCCCAGGGGTCGTCCGCGTCGTCGTGCGACCCGTCCCCCCACGCGGCGGGCATATGGACGGGCACCGTGGCCGCCGCGGCCGGCGCCGGGGGCGTGATGAGCATCCACGCGCATGACACCACCAGCACGACGACGAGCAGGCAGAAGATCCAGAACGCCGCGGTGAGCCCGTTCGTGATCGTGAGGCCGATCGCGGATGCCTGCGATTGCGAGAGGCCGAACTGCGTTGGCGGAGTTTTCTCGCTGACCTGCACCAAGGCCGAGATCGCCTGGGCCGCCATCGGGATGATGGCACCGGTCAGCAGCATCGCGCCCATCCGGACCGGCCGCCACGCGGCGGCCGCGATTACCACCAGGCCGAACGCGATCATCACGGCGAGGTCACCGGCGATCACCGCGCCCGGGTTGGCGAACGCGTATCCGGCCGTGATGGTCTGGCTGCTGCCGGTAGAGGTGTGCAGGGCGTAGCTGTCCCACGAGGGGGCGAACGCCACCGCCGCGCCCGCTCCCGCGAGTATCAGGAGCGCGGCCCGCGCCACCTCGTAACCGCGTGGCCTGCCGGGCGCGCCGATGGACTCCGGGCCGGCGGTCCCGCCAGCGGCCGTAGCCGTCCCGCCAGCGGCCGTAGCCGTCCCGCCAGCGGTGGTAGCCGGCGTGCCGTCGGCGGTCGCGGGGGTCGCGTCGGCGGTCGCGGGCGTCGCGGAAGCCGCGTCGGCGGCGGCCTTCCGCTTCCGGCCGGCCCGCCCCATCCCGAGCCAGCAGGCCATGACCGAGCCGGCCGCGCAGGCGAGCCATCCGACCAGGCCGAACCACAGGCCGGCGTCCGCCAGGTGCCCGCCGCCGGCGATCACGCCACCGAGATCGGCGAAGAACAGGCCGAACGTTACGATGCTCGTGCCCAGTCCCAGCAGGGCACCGGCCCGCATGCGGGCGCCGCCGAGGAGGATCAGCACCGCGCTGAGCGTCCAGGTGGCGAGGTAGATGACGTGCGGCACCAGCTGAGGAGGCTGGGAGGCGAGGCTGGATCCGCCGACGTAGCCGGGGAACAGGCTGACGACGCCGCACAGGATGCCGATCGCCAGCACAGCCGCGGCCGCCGCCGCGCCAGCGCTGGCGCTGATGGCGAGACCAGCACTGGCCGATCTGGCGGCCACGATGTTGCCCGGCGTCTCGATCGCGGTGAACCGGGACCAGGCGGCGTTCCAGCCCTCGGGGGTCTCTGGCCACCGTTCCACTGGCTCAGTGCGCGGCGCACCGACGCCCCAGATCCCGTAGGAGCGCTTTCCCCGGCCCAGTTCATAGGCCGCGCCCCGGTAGGAGATCGTCACCCTCTCGCCCATGGCTCAGTCCTCAGCTCGATCGTTCCCATGTCGCTATCAGACGTTATGGAACCCGCCTGAACGCTGGCTGCGCAATCCCTCTAGCGTTCCTGGATGACCGTAGGCCACCCGGAGAAGGATAGAACCAGCACGAGCGTGGAGGAAGCAAACCCCCGGACAGTTACCAAGGGGTACGTTGCGCCACCCATCCCCACCTGAGGGGTACGTTGCGCCATCCATCCCCTTCAGCATCCGCCCCGGCCCACTTTCTGAACACGCCTAGCCGCCCGCCGACCGGCGATGCCACGGCTGGCGCGGTGATTTCACGCTTCGCGGTGACCTTGTAGTACGGGAGTTCTACGAATCAACCGCAAGGCGTAAAACCACCGCAAACCTGCGGATCCATGTCCGGCAAATCGGGATATGGGCGATACGGGGAGCTGTTGGCGGCGGGCGGCACGGGGGCCGCGGCGCGGAGAGGATCATGAGCGAGCGGGAGCGAGCGCCGCGGCGGTTGCCGTCCCCCGGGGGCGGCGATTCCCGCCGTGGCTCCAAGCCGGCCGAGCGCAGCGAGGCCTGGGCGCGGAGGAAAATCAGCGCACGACGATGACGATGGTGTTCGTCGTGGCGTAGCCGGTGACGACGGCACGGAGCGTCTCGCGGCCACGGTGCGCGCCGGGCAGGGTGAACGTGTAAGACTCGTCCCACCGATTGGCCCGGCGCAGCCGCTGCCAGTTGCTGGACCAGTGGAAGTGACCGTACCT
Source organism: Streptosporangiaceae bacterium (assembly GCA_019245115.1). GTDB lineage: Bacteria > Actinomycetota > Actinomycetes > Streptosporangiales > Streptosporangiaceae > JAFARZ01. Next base: position 10,172 of record JAFARZ010000119.1, read on the forward strand.
GTCGCTTATCTGCAGGCGCGCCGACGCGGGCCGCGCTCCGCCATCGTCTCCGACCGAGACGGTGAGCCGGAACGGCTGGCCGGCGTGCACGACGCGCGGCCCGGACAGCGTGGTGTCCGATTTGGCGAATGCCGGGCTGGCCGCGACACCGATTACCGTCGCCGCGGTGGCGGCGCTCGCCACCGCCGTGAACAGGGATTTTCTGAACGTGGACATCTCTTTCCCCCGAAAGATCCAGTTATTAGACGACATCTCAGCGATTCCCCAGCTTCCTCACAGGATAAGACGTGGGCGGACCCGGATCCGTTGCTCGCGCTTTATCTCGTTTTGGTAACGACACGGCCTCGGCGCTGTACGCCCCCTCGGCACCGTAAACACTGAAGCCGGGCGTCTCCCAGGACGCGCCGTCCGCCTCGATCGCGAAGCCGCAGTATCCATCGAGCGTCCCGATCCAGTCCCGCGCCGCCGGGGAACCCATGGCGACCGCCGCGGTCGCGTACGCGTCGGCCAGCGCCAGGTGCGGTCCGACCACGGTGACGCTCAGCAGTCCGGTCGCGGGCCGCCCGGTGTGCGGGTCGATGATGTGCGTTCCGCGCTCCGCGATCCCCGACGTGGCCACCGCGAAGCTTGTTCCCGCCACCACACGGCACAGCGATCGGGGCCGCCGCGGATCCGCGATCCCCACCCGCCACGGCTCGCTCGAATCCGCGCCACGGCCTCCGGCGCACTGCACGTCGCCCCCGCCGTTCACGCAGTGACCGGCCGACCCCGCCGCGGTGAGCAGCGCGGCGACGCGCTCGATCGCCCATCCCTTCACGTATCCGGACGGATCGAGCCGGCCCGCGTAGCTGGCGCTGAAGTACCCGTCGCTGGCCGCCGCCACCGCCTCGCACGCCGCCAGCACCGATCCGACCTCCGGCACGCAGCCGGCCAGCGACACCTCACCCCGCGCCAGCCGGGACACGTCGCTGTCCGCCCGGAACGGCGAGAACCGGGCGTCCACCCAGTGCAGCCAGCGCACCGCCTCGGCCAGTGGCTCTCCCGCGACCGAGGCCGGCACGTCGAACGACACCACGGTGCCCATCACGTGCTCGGCGTGGCGGACCCGTACCGAGCCAGCCGCGGCGCCCATAACGCCCCGTTGTCGATCGCGCTCTGCAGCGACTTGATGTACCCGCCGCTGGTGTATGTGCCGCCCGACACCGCGTCGATCCGCGCGCTCTGGGCCTTGAGCGTCTCGCTGATCAGCTGCGGGAACGCGAACTGACCGATCTGCAGGTCATGGGCGGTGCTCGACGGCTGCTCGAGGATGTTGACCTTGACGATCTTGCCTTTCTTCACCACCACCTGTATCTGCACCGGCCCGTAGGCGGTGTTGGCGACGTTGCCGTCGACGGCCCGCTCCCCCGCCGTCAGCACCGCGCCCCCCGACTGCCCGCCCGAGCCGCCCGAGCCGCCCGAGCCGGCCAAGCCGCCTGTCACGGCACCCGAACCCGTGGTCCCGGCTCCACCTGAGCCCGCCCCCGCCCCCGCGCCCGTGCCCGGGTTCGACGACGCTACCGGAGCGGCCGAAGGCACGTGCGACCGGAACGTCAGCAGCGCGACAAGCCCGGCCACCGTCCCGGCGACGGCGAGCATGATCCGGCGCATACCAGCTCCTCAGAACTCGAACGATTCGTAGTGGATGCGCCGCCGCGGCACGCCCGCGGCGAGCAGCGCGGATACCGCGGACTCCGTCATCCCGGCTGGCCCGCACACGTAGGCCTCCTGCTTGTGCAGTCCCGGCACCAGCGACAGCAGCACGGGAGCGGTCAGCGGATCGGTGCCCAGCTCGGCCCGTGATCCCACCACGTAGTGCACCCGGCCCCCGCGAGCCCGCGCGATCGCGTCCAGTTCCTCGCGGAACACGATGTCGCGCCAGCTCCGTGCGCGGTAGATCAGCGTCACCCGGCCCGGCAGCGATGCGAACATGGCCCGCAGCGGCGTTATGCCCACTCCCCCAGCCAGCAGCACGGCCCCGCGCGACGGCGCGTACGAGTTCGCGGTGAACGCGCCGAACGGCCCTTCGGCCCAGACCCGCGTGCCCGGCCGCAGCGCGCGCAGCGCCCGGCTGTGATCGCCGAGGTCCTTGACCGTGATCCGCAGCATGTCCCGGCCGGGCGCGGCGGACAGCGAGTACGGATGCGACGACCACCACAGCGACCGGTCCAGGAACCGCCACCGGAAGAACTGCCCCGGCTCCGCCGCCAGCTCCTCCAGCCGGTTTCCCCTGATGTACACGGACACCACCCCGGGTGCCTCGTCCCGGATCCCCGCCACCCGGAACCCGTGCCGGACGTAGTCGCGCCACGGCACCGCCACCCGGTACCAGAGCACGAGCAGCGCCACGGTCAGGTACATCGCGGACCACCAGAACCGCGCCGCCAGGCTGTTGATGAACGACGCACCGTCCGCGAACTGATGGCTGAACGCCAGCGCGATGGCCAGGTATGTGTAGAAGTGCAGGTAGTACCACGTTTCGTAGCGCATCCGCCGCCGGGCCGCGCGCATCGAGACGATGCCCACCCCGAGCAGCAGGAACCCGGCCACGGTCGCCATCAGCACGTCGGGATACTGGGTGAGCAGCGCGCCGGACTCGTTGACGACGTTCGTCCGTGCGGTGACCGCGTATCCCCACACGATCAGCAGTCCGTGTGCCACGACGATGCTGACGACGTACCGGCCGCCCATCGCGTGCCATCGCGCCAGCCGGTCGGTGCCCACCCCCCGCTCCACCGGCGGCAGCCGGGCCATCAGCGCCACCAGCACCACGACGCCGTAGCCGCACAGCAGGCCCAGGATCCGGCCCGCCCCGGTCAGCCACTCGCCGAGCCCGTGCACGCTGGTGGTGTCCTGCCACCAGAGCGCGAGCACGATCACCGCGCCGACTGCTATGACACCAAGGACAAAACCAGGCTTCGCCTTTGAACGAACGGCCTGTGGCTTGACCCCTGGGACCTGCGACCGCACCGGTGCGGCCGGACCGGGCCGTCTGGCGACACTGGTCACGCGCCGCCCCTCCCTTCCTGGTCTGGCCACGCCTCGATTGTGCTCTGCCTTCCTGCGAACTCGCTGAAAGGCCTACCCCTAGTAACGGATACGCGGCGCGTTCCCGCCAGGTTCACGATCCGCCGTAACCGCTCCGTAAGCCTCCGCCGGATACGGCACCACAAGGGGATGGTTGGCGCACTCACCCCCACCTGACGGGATGGTTGGCGCAACGTACCCCTTCAGCCTGTGCCACCCGCCCCCGGGAGCGGGTCAGGAAGGGCGTGCGGCGGGCGCGGACACGGGGAGGTACCGGAACGAGGCTTCCGGCAGGTGGCTTGAGCTGGGCAATGTCACGCTACGTGAGTGAACCTTACTTAAAGGATAGGTGGATCTTACCTAAAAGTCAGGAAGACCTAACTGTACAGAGGGTATCCATATGAATACACATGGTCATAATCTTGGCACAGGAGACATCACGGATAGGATACAAAAAAATGCTCAGAGTAAGCGAAGTCTGGGAGCGTGCCCTCAAACCGCCCTCGGTAGCTGGTCTGGCTGAGCCGGGCGACGTAGTAGTCATCCGCTCCGGCGAGGCCTACGTCGGCAAGCAGGGCGTCAGCCTGGCCAACGGCGTCACCAACCGGTCCGCCGGGGCGCACGCGCTGTGCCTGCACCTCGTGACGATTCCTCCGGGCTCCCGCGGCGTCCCCCATTTCCACGCGGGCCACGAATCCGCGATCTACACCGTCAGCGGCGAGACCGAGGTCTGGCACGGCGAAGGCCTGTCGCAGCGCACCATTGTCCAGGCCGGCGATTTCATGTACATCCCGCCCGGCACCCCGCACCTACCCGTGAACCGCAGCGACATCATGACGATCGCCGTGGTGGCCCGCACTGATCCCCAGGAGCAGGAGAGCGTCGTCACCCTCAACCTGCCACCGCACCTGGCCGAGTTGTCCGCCTTCCCCGTCGCAGGCCACTAACCCGCGGCGGCCCACGGGCCGCATTCCCACCTTCTGCCGGCCCGGCCGCCGCGACCCCCGCGCGCCCGCCCCGCCTCCCGCGATGGCGTGTGAACCTGACTCCTCCCCTCCGCCTCCACCATCGGGGCGTAGGCAGGTGCACGCCCAGGGGGCGGGCGCGCGGGACGCGACTCGCGTTAGGACTTCATCAGGCCGATGTTGTTGCCCGCTGGATCGGTGAAGTACGCCAGCGTCGGCCCGTCCGGGACGTCCATCGGACCCGACACGACCTTGCCGCCGAGCTGCTCGGCCTTCTCGAGCGCCGCCTGCAGGTCAGCCACCGAGACGTAGATGGTGACGTGCGGGGCGCCATCCTGGCTGGCCGATATGCCGCCCGGGATGCCCCCTTCCTCTGCCGTCGCCATCCCGTAGTTCATCGGGTTGTTCGCGTCGATCTGCCACCCGAACAGCTGTCCGTAGAAGCTCTGCAGAGCTGCGCCGTCGGGTCCTGTTAGTTCGAACCATGCCACTGGATTGGCCATGACTGCTCCCTTCGTCAGGCGAAAATCCTCGCGCAGTCAGCCGGTACCCACAAGCCCCCTTACTCGAACGCCTCCGGAGGCGGGCAGGAGCACATCAGGTTGCGGTCCCCGTAGGCCTGGTCGATACGGCGGACCGGCGGGAAGTACTTACCCCGCCGGGGGCTACCGTCCGGATACGCCGCCTCGTCCCTCTCGTACGGGTGCTTCCACTCGCCGACGATGAGCATCTCGGCGGTGTGCGGGGCATTCTTCAGCGGGTTGTCCTGCCGGTCGTACTCGCCAGAGGCGACGCCGGCGATCTCCTCGCGGATGGAGATCATCGCGTCGCAGAACCGGTCCAGCTCCGCCACGTTCTCGCTCTCCGTCGGCTCGATCATGAACGTGCCCGCCACCGGGAACGACATGGTCGGCGCGTGAAATCCGTAGTCGATCAGGCGCTTCGCCACGTCCTCGACGGTGATCCCGGTCTGCGCGGTGATCGGGCGCAGGTCGATGACGCACTCGTGGGCGACCAGCCCGTTGCGGCTGGTGTACAGCACCGGGAAGTGCGGCGCGAGTCGCCTGGCCAGGTAGTTGGCGGACAGCACGGCGACCTGCGTAGCGGCACGCAGGCCGTCGGCGCCCATCATCGCCAGGTACGCCCAGGAGATCGGCAGGATGCCCGCCGAGCCGTACGGCGCGGCGGCCACCTGACCGGTACCCTGCCCGGGGAAGGCCAGGGGGGTCTGGGGGGATGGCTTCCCCCCAGGAAGAAACTGCGCCAGATGAGCGCGGACGGCGACGGGACCTACGCCGGGACCGCCGCCGCCGTGGGGGATACAGAATGTCTTGTGCAGGTTGAGGTGTGACACGTCCGCGCCGAACGACGGCAGGGTCGCGACGCCGGCCAGCGCGTTGAAGTTCGCACCGTCCACGTACACCTGGCCGCCGGCCTCATGTACCAGCGCGCAGACCTCGGTCACCGTCTGCTCGTACACGCCGGCCGTCGACGGGTAGGTCAGCATGATCGCGGCCACCCGCCCCTCGTGGGCGGACAGCTTCGCACGGATGTCGCCCAGGTCGATGGTCCCGTCACCGCCGCACTTGACGACGACCACGCGCAGGCCGGCCAGCACGGCGCTGGCCGCGTTGGTGCCGTGCGCCGACTCGGGCAGCAGGCAGACATCCCGCTCCGCCTCGCCCCGGGAGGCGTGGTAGGCGCGGATGGCCAGCAGGCCGGCCAGCTCGCCTTGCGAGCCGGCGTTCGGCTGGACCGAAACCGCGTCATATCCGGTGAGCGCGGCCAGCCGCCGCTCGAGCGAGGAGATCAGCTCGGCATAGCCCGCCGCCTGCGACGGGGGAGCCAGCGGATGCATGTCCGCGAACTCCGGCCAGCTGATGGGCTCCATCTCCGCGGCCGCGTTCAGCTTCATCGTGCACGAGCCGAGCGGGATCATGGACCGGTCCAGGGCGATGTCGAAATCCGCCAGCCGGCGCAGGTACCTGAGCATCGCCGTCTCGCTGCGGTGGGCGTGGAACACCGGGTGGGTGAGGAACTCCGACGTCCGCAGCAGCTCATCCGGCAACTGGTCCGCCGCGTCAGGCAAGTCGCCGGGGCGCCCGGCGATGGCGGCGAGAACCGCGGCAAGATCATCGTCGGTTGTGGTCTCGTCGCAGGTGACCTGGATCGCACCGTCGGGCGCCAGGTACAGGTTGTATCCCGCGGCCCGGGCACGATCGACCACCGCTGACGGGTCGTCCGGCCAGAAGCGGATGGTGTCGAAGAAGAAACCACCGTCCGTTCGTACATCATGATCTTGAAGAGCGGCGGCGAGCTTAGCGGCGCTACGGTGCGAAGCCCGGGCGATGGCGGCCAGGCCGTCCGGGCCATGGTAGACGGCGTACATGGCGGCGGTCACGGCCAGCAGGACCTGGGCGGTGCAGATGTTACTGGTCGCCTTCTCGCGGCGGATGTGCTGCTCGCGGGCCTGCAGCGCGAGGCGATAGGCGGGCTGGCCGTCGGCGTCCACCGACACACCGACGATACGGCCCGGGAGCTGGCGCTTGAGCTTGCCGGTGACCGCGATGTAGGCGGCGTGCGGACCGCCGAACCACATCGGCACGCCGAACCGCTGGGTGGAGCCGATCGCGATGTCCGCGCCCAGCTCGCCCGGCGGTCTGAGCAAGGTGAGGGCCAGCGGGTCGGCAGCGACCGTGGCCAGTGCGCCGTTCTCGTGCGCCGCGTCGATCAGTGCGGCCAGGTCCGGCCGGATGGCGCCGGATGCCCCCGGATATTGCACCAGGACGCCGAACAGGCCCTCGGCCTGGGCGATCAGCTCAGGGGTGAGAGCGGCGATTCTGAGGTCGATGCCCAGCGGTTCGGCCCGGGTGCGCAGCACGGCGAGGGTGGCGGGTAGGCAGTCCGCGTCGGCCAGGAACATGCTTCCGGGCGCCGCCCGGCGGCTCAGCGTCATCGCCTCGGCGGCCGCGGTCGCCTCGTCGAGCAGCGACGCACCCGCCCACGGCAGCGCGGTCAGATCGGCGACCATCGTCTGGAAGTTCAGCAGGGCCTCGAGCCGGCCTTGCGAGATCTCCGGCTGGTAGGGCGTGTACGCGGTGTACCAGGCCGGGTTCTCCAGCACGTTGCGGCGGATGACGGCGGGCGTGATCGTGCCGTGATAGCCCTGGCCGATCATCGAGGTGAGCACCTGGTTCTTCGCCGCCATGCGGCGGAGCTCGGCCTGGGCCTGGGTCTCGGTAAGCGCTGGCCCGATGCTGACTTGCCCGATGCTGACTTGCTCGGTGCCGGGGGGCAGCGCGGCGGTGATGAGCTCATCGAGCGAGGTGTAGCCGAGGGCGTCGAGCATGTGGCTGCGCTCGGACGGGGAAGGGCCGATGTGCCGCTGAGCGAAATCCGTCATCTGCTTGGCCTCCGGAGGTGCGCTACTAACGAACGCCCCATCTGTCGCCGCAGCTCCAGAGATGCCTGTCCCGGCCGGTCCTGGTGCCTGAGAGGTTCCGGGGAAGTTGCCCCTTCGGCGACCCGCTGGCGCGGATCTCTCCCAGCCGGTGTCACTGGCTACCCTCAGTCTATCCGAGGGGCCCCCAGCCCTATCCGGGGCCCAATCCGGGGGCCCAATCCGGGGGCCCAATCCGTGGGCACAGAGGTGACGTGCCTGCGGGATTGCTCAGCTTGTCCGGCGCATCCGGCGCTTGGCCAGCTCGTCGACCGCCTGGCCGTCGGCTTCCACCTTGCCGTCCTCGGCACGCACCGACGGCAGCACCGCGAGGTCGCCCTTGACGTCGTCCCAGACCACGCCCAGCGCGATGCCGAACACGCCCTGGCCGCCCTGCAGCAGGTCGATGACCTCGTCGGGCGAGGTGCACTCGTATACGCTGACGCCGTCACTCATCAAGGTGACCTGGGCCAGGTCATCGACGCCGCGGTCGCGCAGGTGCTGGACGGCGGCCCGGACCTGCTGGAGCGATATCCCGGCGTCGAGCAGGCGCTTGACGACCTTCAGCACGAGGATGTCGCGGAAGCTGTAGAGGCGCTGGGAGCCGGAACCGTGTGCGGCGCGGACGCCCGGCTCGACCAGCCCGGTCCGGGCCCAGTAGTCGAGCTGACGGTAGGTGATGCCCGCCGCGGAGCACGCGGTCGGGCCGCGATAGCCGACCTCCGCGTTCGGCCTATCTTCCCCAGTCACCGCCACACCTCCACGGGAGCTGACTACCCACGGCACTGGCAACGTAAGCCCGCGAGGATACCGACGTCAACGACCACTCACGGCGTGTCGCACCCCTTTGCGGACATAACGGACCGGTCTCAGGTCGCGCGGCCGAAGTCCTCGGGCGAGATGGTGTCCAGGAACTCACGGAACTTCTCCACCTCGTCCTCTTGCTCGTCCGGGATCGCCACACCCGCCTCGTCGAGGATCTCCTCGCTGGCGAAGATCTGCGCGCCGGTACGCAGCGCCAGGGCTATCGAGTCGGACGGCCGCGCGCTGACCTCGGCGCCATTGGAGAACACCAGGTCGGCATAGAAGATGCCGTCCCGCAACGAGGTGATATTCACGGTGCGCAACTGAACGTTGAGCACCTCGAGCACGTCCCGGAACAGGTCGTGCGTCAGCGGCCGGAGCGACACCATGCCCTGCTGCGCGAACGCGATCGCGGTCGCCTCCACCGCGCCGATCCAGATCGGCAGGTAGCGATCGCCCTCCGCCTCTTTCAGCAGCACGATCGGGCTGTTCGACGGCATCTCGACCCGGACGCCGATGACCTCCATCTGCCGCACTACAGCTCCGTTTCCACGTCCCTACGGCCTCTTACCGGGGGGAGGGATCCCCCCGGACCCCCCTCCCATTCCTTTTGCCAAGGTACCACCCGCTATCGCCCGGAAGCCGAACGCAGTGCCTGTGCTTCGTCAGTTTCCGTTGTTTCCGGGTCCACCGCGAGTTCTGCCGCAAGCGACGCGACAGGGCCCATCGGCTCGTAACTACCCAGGCGCATGGCCGCTGAAGCGAGCCCGGCGTCGGCGAGGGCGGACTCGACCAGGGTCGCGTGCAACCGCAAGGTTAGATCGGCGATCTGCCACGCGGTGCGGGTGGCCGCGTCCCGGGCGCCGGGACCGCGTTGCCGCAGTTGCGGCGCCACCACCTGCTCCACCAGAGTCGCCTCGCGATCGGCCGCCGCCTTCACCGCGCGCAGGTGCCGGGCCTGCACCCCGTACTGGCGAAGGGCCGCTACCGCACGCGCCACGGCCAGCGCTTCCATCCCGTAATGACGGCCCACCCGCCGGATCAGCCCGTAGTCTTCGAGCTCGGTCAGCTCGGCGTCGGTGACGCCGGCCTCGTCGAGCAGCTGATGACGGGTCAGCCTGTCGCTGTCCGCGGTGGCGGGCGCCGGGCCGCCGCCGGCCAGCCGCTCCTTGATGACGCGCAGCGGCAGGTAGGAGTCGCGCTGCAGGGTGAGGATGTGACGCAGCCGCTGAACATCGGCGGCGCCGAACTTGCGGTAACCCGACCGGGTGCGCTCCGGCTCGATCAGGCCCTCGGACTCCAGGAAACGGATCTTGGACGTGCTGATGTCCGGAAATTCCGGACGTAGCTGGGCCAGGACCTCGCCAATGCCGAACCGCCCGCGGGTCCCGGTGGTTCCGCTGGTCCCGCCCCGCTCCAGCTCGCTCATGCGTAGCCCTGGGAGCCCCTGCCGTGCCAATCACCGGGCGCGCCGCCACCCGACATCGTCTGCCCCCACAGATCCGGGCTGGTCAGGAACTGAAGCCGGAACTTGCCGATCTGAACTTCCTCCCCGCCGGTCAGTTCAGCCTCCTCGATCCGCGAACCGTTCACGTAGGTGCCGTTGAGACTCCCCACGTCCCGGACGGTAAACCTGCTCCCCTGCCCGGTGGGCTCGCGGTAGAACTCGGCGTGCCGCCGGGACACCGTGACGTCATCGAGGAAGATGTCGCTGTCCGGGTGCCGGCCGGCCGTGGTGAGGTCGTTTTCGAGGCGGAACGTACTGCCGGCGTTGGGCCCGCGCATAACGAGCAGCAGCGCCGTGCCGGCGGGCAACGCGCCCAGGGACGCGGAATCCGGGTACAGGTCGTCGCCGTAGTCGGAATCGTCCCGGTTCAGGGAGATCGTCGAGGTCGTCTCGCCGGGCCTCGGCGGCGCACCCGGACCCGGCCGGCCCGCCAGCAACTGGGCGCCGCAGTTCGAGCAGAACCGCGCGTCCTCCGGGTTCGGCCGACCGCACCGGGCGCACTGCATGATCGGCATAACTCCGCTGGGCCTCCCCTGAGCGAACTCCGCTACTGGACCACCGGAAGCCGGCTGATCCGATGCCGGAGCATACGGACCTGGCCCATCCGGTGGTGCCCAAGGTACCTGCCGGGAGCTACGGCGGTCTACGCGCCACGCGAACAAGCCGCGCCAACCGCGGGGAGACCCTTCCCGCCTGCGCCACACCGCCGCGTCACCTCCGCTACGCAGAGCCCAGCTGCCCAACGAGCGGTTACCGCCAGGCAAACCGTATTGGGCGAGATTCTCTCATATTTACGAATTTTGCGTTATTCGTGGCCTTCGCAGCATCGCACGAGGAACCCAGTTTACCTGGACACAGCGGCGGAATACCGGCCCCGCCGGATCGAAGGCTCCCTGCCGGTTCAGCGGCCGGCCTGCTCCACCACGGCGGCCCATTCATCCAGTAGCAGCTGCGCGGCGTCGGCGTCGTTCCCCTCCGCCCACAGATGCGTCACCGCGTCCGAAGGGTCGGGCAGGATCAGCACCCAGCCCCGGTCCCGTTCGATGACCCGGACGCCATCGGTGGTGTCGAGTTCCCGGTCCCCCGCGGCCTCGACCACCGTCCGCATGACGCTGCCCTTGGCCGCCCACGGCGTGGGCATCGACCGTTTGAGCAGGTAGGCCGCTGGTATGCGGGCGTCGATCTGGCTCAGCGTCAGCCGGGTCCTGGCCACCAGCCCGAGCAGCCGGACAAACGCGGCGATGCCGTCCATGGTCCTGGCGAACTCCGGCACGACGAAGCCGCCGCGCCCGTCCGCGGCGAAGATGACGTCATCGGCGACCGCCGCCGCGGTCAGCGCGTCCATGGACGTCGGAGTCCAGGTGACCTGGACGCCGTGGAACCGGCACACCTGCTCGGCGACCCGGGTGGTGGTCACCGGAAGCGCCACCCGCCCGGTCTTGCGTTCGGCCGCCACCAGGTCGAGCACGGACAGCAGCGCCCGCTGCTCGCTGACGAGCTGGCCTGTCTCGTCCACGAGCTGGATCCGCTCTCCGACGGGATCGAACCGGACGCCGAAGGCGGCCTTGGCCGAGGACACCACTTCGGCCAGCCGCTGCAAGCCCGCGCGCTGCTGCGCCACCGTCTCGGTCGGGGAGACCTCGTCCAGCTTGTTGTTCAGCGTGTGCACGTCCACGCCGATCCGGCTCAGCAGGCTCGGCAGCACCAGCGAGGCGGTGCCGCCCGCACAGTCCGCGACCACCTTCATGCGCGCGTCCCTGACGCCCTTCAGGTCGACGCACCGCAGCAGTTCGTGCGTGTACATGTCGACCACGCGCGGCGGGTAACTGAGCTCGGCGATCTCGCCGGGGAACGCCCGGCGGAACTCCTGCCGGGAGAACACCCGCTCGAGCTTGCGCTGCTGCGCCTGGGACAGCTCGGCGCCACGCTCGTCCAGGAAGATGATGTCCACCGACTGCGGGTCGCCCGAGGTGGTGCGCAGCGCTATGCCGCCGCTGAAATTGCCGCGCGCCGTCTCGAACCTGGCCACGGGCAGCGGCTGGGCCTCCAGGTCCACCACGTTGATGGCGCTGGCGTTGAGCGCCCCCTGAACGGCGCGCTTCAGGGTCCGGGCGGCCCGTGACACGTCCCGTGACGTGGTGACCGTCGAGCCCTTGCGCAACGTGGTGGCGTACGCGCTGGCCAGCCGGACCGCCAGCTCGGGCGTCACCTCGACGTTGACCAGCCCGGTCACGCCGCGCTGCCCGAACAGCGTGCGCTGCCCGCGTGACTCCCAGATCACGCTGTTGTTCACCACGGCGCCGGCCTCGATGGTCTTGAACGGGTAGACCTTCACCGCGGCGGACAGGTACGCCTCCGGCTCGATCACGCACTCGTCCCCGACGACGGCGCCTTCCTCGATCCGGGCCAGCCGCATCACGTCGGTGTTCTTGCCCACCACGCAACCGCGCAGCGTGACGCCCTGCCCGACGTAGACGTTGTTGTGCACCACGGCGCGGTGCAGGAACGCGCCCTCCTTGACCACCACGTTGCTGCCGACCACCGTGTACTCGCGCAGGTGCGCGCCGGCTTCGACCTTGGCGTAGTCGCCGATGCACAGCGGGCCGGTCAGCACCGCGTCCGGGTCCACCTCAGCGCCCTCGTCGACCCACACGCCCGGCGAGAGCTCGAAGCCCGCGATGTCGGTCTGCACCCGGCCGGCCAGCACGTCGGCCTGGGCCTTCAGGTAACTTTCATGCGTGCCGACGTCCTCCCAGTAGCGATCGGAGATATAGCCGAACAGCGGGGCGCCGCGCTTGAGCAGTTCGGGGAAGACGTCCCCGGACCAGTCGACGATTTCGCCGGGCGGCACCTCGGCGAGCACCTCTGCTTCCATCACGTACACGCCGGTGTTCACCGTGTCCGAGAACACCTGCCCCCACGTGGGCTTTTCCAGGAAGCGCTGGATCCGGCCGTCTTCGGTGGTTATCACGATCCCGAACTCGAGCGGGTCCGGCACCCGGGCCAGCCCGACCGTCACCAGCGCGCCGTTCTCCTTGTGGTACCTGACCAGCGCGGACAGGTCCATGTCGGTGAGCGCGTCGCCGGATATCACCAGGAAAGGCTCGTCGCGCAGCTCGTCCTCGGCGTTCCGGACGCTTCCCGCGGTACCGAGCGGCATTTCCTCGGTGGCGTACCGCAGGCTCATGCCGAATTCCTCGCCGTCGCCGAAATAATTACGGACGAGTGCGGCGAGAAACTGGACGGTGACGATTGTTTCCTCGAACCCGTGCCGCTTCAGCAGGCGCAGCACGTGTTCCATGATCGGCCTGTTGGCGACGGGCAGCAGGGGCTTGGGCTGGTTGGCGGTCATGGGCCGCAACCTGGTTCCCTCACCTCCTGCCATGACGACGGCCTTCAACTAGCTCGCCGCTCCTTTCCGGTTCCGGCGGTGATCCGCTTCGAAGTTGTACCCTGTCAACAGGCCGCGGACCTGAACGAGGTACAGCAACGCGGACTGCCAGTACAAGGCAGTCCCCCAGATCGCGAAAGCCCAGCCTATTACGCGGGCTATGGTCCCTCCCAGACCGGGATGGTCCCCAAGAAAGAGCAACGGGAACGCATAAAGCAGGCAAAGGGTGGCCGCCTTGCCCGCCAGGCTCACTTGCAGGCCGCTGACCCCGGTCTTCTGCTTGAGGACGGCCAGCGCCACGCCGACGATGAGCTCCCGGACGGCCAGCACGGCGACCAGCCACCATGGAATTATCATTCGCACGGCGAGCGCGACGATCGTCGCCGCGATGTACAACCGGTCCGCGGCCGGGTCGAGCAACTGGCCGAGACGGCTCGTCTGGTTCAGCGCGCGGGCGATCTTGCCGTCGAGCCAGTCGGACAGCCCGGCGGCGATCAGGAGTCCGACCGCGATATCGTCCGCGGTCGCCGTCCGCGGGCCGAGCACCAGCCACAGGAACACCGGCACTCCGGCAAGCCGTGCGACGCTGATGCCGTTCGGTATCGTCAGGATCCGGTCCTCCACGGACCCAGTATCCTTGGAAGAAATGACTACAACAGATACGGGGGCGTTCCCGCGAGTTGACTCCCGCGTGCCAGCGGAGGCGGGCAAGCGCCGCGCGTTCGCGGTCATCAGCCATCCGGACGCGGGAAAGTCCACGCTGACCGAGGCCCTGGCCCTGCACGCGTCCGCGATCACCCAGGCCGGAGCGGTGCACGGCAAGGCTGGCCGGCGCGGCGTCACTTCGGACTGGATGGCCCTCGAGCGTGCTCGCGGCATCTCCATCACCTCGGCGGCGCTGCGCTTCGACTACCGCGACACGGTGCTGAACCTGCTCGACACGCCAGGTCACGCCGACTTCTCGGAGGACACCTACCGGGTGCTGTCCGCCGTTGACTGCGCGATCATGCTGCTCGACTCCGCCAAGGGCCTGGAGCCGCAGACGCTGAAGCTGTTCGACGTCTGCCGGGCGCGGGCCGTCCCGGTGATCACGTTCGTGAACAAGTGGGACCGGCCGGGCCGGTCGCCGCTCGAACTGCTCGACGAGATCGAGCAGCGGATCGGCCTGCACCCGGCTCCGCTGAACTGGCCGGTCGGCGTGGCCGGGGATTTCCGCGGCCTGATCGAGCGGGAGACCGGCGAGTACACGATATTCACCAGGACGCCAGGGGGCGCGGACCGCGCGCTGGAGAGCGTGCTGGATCCCGGGGCCGCCGCGGCCCGGGACGGCGACGCGTACGAGACGGCGGTAGAGGAACTGGCGCTGCTCGACGAGGTGTACGGCCCCGATGTCGACATGCCGGCATTCCAGGCCGGAGTGTCGAGCCCGGTGCTGTTCGGTGCGGCGCTGCCGAACTTCGGTGTCCGCCGGCTGCTGGACGCGGTGACCGCGCTGGCGCCGCCGCCATCGCCCCGCGAGGACGTCAAGGGCGCGCCGCGCGCCATCGAGTCGCCGTTTTCCGGCCTGGTGTTCAAGGTGCAGGCCAACATGGACCCGGCGCACCGGGACCGGGTGGCGTTCGTCCGGGTCTGCTCGGGCCGGTTCGAGCGCGGCATGGTGCTGACCCACGCGGCCACCGGCCGGCCGTTCGCCACCAAGTACGCGCAGTCGATGTTCGGCCAGGACCGGGAGACGGTCGACGTGGCCTATCCGGGTGATGTGATCGGCCTGGTCAACGCCGCCGCATTGCGGCCGGGCGACACGCTTTACTCCGAGCCGCCGGTGGAGTTCCCGCCGATCCCCTCGTTCGCGCCGGAGCACTTCGGGGTGGTGCGCTGCTCCGACGCCGGCAAGCACAAGCAGTTCCGCCGCGGTATCGAGCAACTCGACACCGAGGGGGTCGTCCAGGTGCTGAGCTCCGACCTGCGCGGCGACCAGGCGCCGGTGCTGGCCGCGGTGGGCCCGCTCCAGTTCGACGTCGTGCTGCACCGCCTGGAGCATGAGTTCGGCGCCCGCGCGGGCCTCGACCATCTGGACTACACCCTGGCCCGCCGCACCGACGCGGCCAGCGCCGAGGCGCTGCGCGGCCAGCGCGCCGTCGAAGTCCTCACCCGCCGCCTGGACGGCGCACTGCTCGCCCTGTTCGCCGACAAATGGCGGCTGGGCCAGGTCCAGCGCGAGAACCCCGACCTGCTCCTGGAACCGCTCCTAGCCGACGCCGCCTGACTGGGGCAAGGGGTACTCGGCGGTCCGAGGCGAAGCCTCTCTGGAGCGCCGGTCAAGTAGTGGGCTGGACCCGCTGGACGTGCAGCTTTTGCCCCTTTCGCCGGATTTGCCGGGCAGGGTTTTGTGGTTGATTCGGGCCTCGTGGTGACTTTTGTGCACCATAGTGCACCAAAGTCACCACATGGCCCCGAATTACCGCAGTAAATCTGAGCGGCCCGCCGCGCGGACTTCCGGCCGCAGTGATACTCGGGATTACTTATAACGAACGTACTGCCGTTCCTCCCCTGTCACGTTCCTCCCCACCGGGGCCGACGCGGGACCGGGAGGTTCAGGTGGCGGACGGCACTCGGGTCGTGCAAGATCGCGGCGCCGAGTTCGTTGACGCGGATGGCCGTCAGGCCGTCGTAACGAGAGAGGAAGGGAAGATCGTCCGTGCCGCACAGGAAGCGGTAGTCGTCGCGCGCGCCACGCGGGTCGGTGTAGGTCACGTCGATCACGCCCGCCGTGGCGGCGTACTCGAACAGGACGCAAAGGGTGTAACGGCCCTCGACGATGTCCCATGCCTTCGGCCCGGCGTGACCGAGCGATCCGTAGTACGAATCCCCGATGTACAGGCGCCACAGCGCGAGCTGGTTCCGGACCACGGCGAGCGGGGCGTCGTCGGTCTGGAGAACATGCCAGATCATCTCGGTGTCCGCCCAGGCATCGGGCTCCAGCGCGGCAAGGCACGCGACCACTGTCCCGCGGCGCCTGGCGGCCGATGTGAGCGTGGCGGGTTTGCGCTGTCCCTTGATCACGTCGATCCGGACCAGTTCGTCGAAGGAGACATTCTTCAGCCACCGGGCCCACAGCGCGCCCAGCGCATCATAGCCGGGCCTGGCCAGCGCGTCCCGGCCTCGCGCGGTCAGCTCCAGTTCGCTGCCGTTCAGCCGGGCCATACCACCCGCCTGCAGCAGCAGCGGCCAGGCATGTGCGGCGATGGACTCGCCCGTGTCGTAGTAGTCGCCCGCGACGAGCACGTCTTCGACCAGCTTCACCGTCGAGGCCAGCGGGCGCCTGGTGGCGGCGCTGCACCGCAGAAGTCCGTCCTCGGCCAGCTCCAGGACGGCCACCAGGTTCGACAGCGCGTCCGGCGCGGTGTGCCGGATTTGCTCTGCGGCCATCAGGAAACCCTAACGGGGACCGGCCGGTCATACTGGGATTTCATGGACGTGTCGGGGGTCGATGCCTGCCGCTACTGACCGATCCTGCGAAGCGCGTCGGCCAGGCCGCGCAGCCCGATGGGGCCGAGGCCGAGCGCGGCGGTGTGCCAGGACTTCAGGTCGAACCCCGGTCGCCGCCGCGCCTCCTCCCTGGCGGCCAGCCAGGCCCGCTCGCCGAGCTTGTAGGCGATCGCCTGTCCCGGCCAGCCGAAGTACCGCACGATCTCGGCGTGCACCCGGTACGGCTCGGCGCGGCCCCGCTCCCGCAGTACCTCGGCGGCCTTGTCGAATGTCCACCGCGAGCCGTCGGGCAGCGGCAGGTCGAGGTGCACGCCGATGTCGATGACCACCCGGGCGGCCCGGATCGCCGACCCGCCCAGCATCCCCAGCCGGGTGCCAGGCTCCTCGAACCAGCCGAGCTCGTCGGCCAGCCGTTCGGCGTACAGTGCCCACCCTTCGCCGTGCCCGCTGACGAAGGTGCTCTTGGCGAACCTGGACAGGCGGTCCCCGGCCACCCTGGCCGCGCCGTTCTGCAGATGATGTCCTGGCACGCCCTCGTGGAACACCGTCGACAGCTCCGACCAGGTCGCGAACCTGCTCCGCCCGCTCAGCGGCCACCAGGTGCGGCCGGGCCGGCTCAGGTCTTCGCTCGGCGGTGTGTAGTACGCGGCTCCCGACGTCGAGCCGCGGGCCAGGACCGCCTCGATGGTGCGCAGCGGTCCGGGAATGTCGAAGTGCACCCCGTTCAGCCGCTCGACCGCCTGGTCGTGCCGGTCCTGGAGCCAGGCCAGGTAGGCATCCTCCCCGTCGACGAACTCGGTCTCGTCCAGGATGGCGGTGGCCTCCGGCACGGTCGCCCCCGGCCTGACCTCCGCCGCCTCCGCGGCCATCTCCGCTTCGATGCGCTCGAGTTCCGCCCAGCCCCACTCATACGCTTCGGCCAGATCGACGTCCGCACCGAGGCTGAGCCGTGCGCCGATCGCATACCGGTCCGCACCGACTCCATCGGCCGGCGTGGCCCGCGGCGCGTACTCCTCGCGCAGGTACCGTGCGATCTCCGCGAAGCCCCGGTTGGCCTGGGCGGCGGCCTCTGCCAGCTCCGCCGCCAGGGGCCCGTCACCGTAGCTGGCCACCAGCGCGTCATGCGTGCCCACGTAGCGCTCCGCCTGGATGGCTCCCTCGAGCGCCTGGCGTCGTGCCGCGGGCAGGCCCGCGGCGAGGCCGGCGTCGAGGCTGCTCCGCCAGCTCCGGAACATCTGTGGTGTCGCCCGCATCCGCGCCGCGATGTTCCGCCAGTCATCGTCGTTGTCACGGGGCAGCAGGTCGACGCTGTCCCGTATGCCATTGACCCGGCCGAACGGGGTGCTCAGCTGGCGCAGCGGCTCCTCCGCCTGATGCCACGCCAGCTCAGCCTCCAGCCGTTCCCGCAGGTAACCGGCGGCCAGCCGATCCGCCTCCGACGTCTCGTCCGTGCGGTCAAGCTCGGCCAGCGTCGCGGCGGCCAGCTCCGCTCGTGCGGCGTGACCTTCGGGGCTGTAGTCGGTGGCCGCGCCGAAAACGATTTTTCCGGGGGGATGCGCTCCCCCCGTACTCCCCTCGCTAATCCCGCGCATCCCGGCGGCTACCGGATCCAGCGCCGCCCACCGCGTGATGTATTCGTCGCATAGCCGGAAAACTGGCGTCATGCCAGCACCCTAGCCGCCAGCGCTCGCAAGCCGCTGTCGCGCCCTCGATCCCGCCGCGAGCCTGGAGGGACATCATCGACATGATGCGCATTCAGCCCACAACGGAAACTACGGTCATGTCGCCAGAAATCGCAGTCCTGGACCGCTCTGCCCCGCTCGTTCCTTTTTAACCGAACGGACGGTGGCAATTCCCCCTCATGATGTTTATACGTGCTGCGGCGGAACCCTAAATCCGAGTGCGCACGACCATACTCAATTCCTGTCAACTCGCAATTAGTGGCCAGTATTTAATCCCGGGTAGGGCCTGGTAGCAGGCCGGTAGATGCATTACTCTGCAGGTGAAGCGGTGATTTTGCCGTATCGAGACGCGAAAGGACTACCCTAACGAGTATCGCCGCTTATGATGGTGGGCCATGACGCTAGTGGATCAGGCTTACCCTGGGGAGGCTTGAGTGACAGAGGCGATACCCGCGCCAGGCGGGCGTCACCTCGCTGTGGACTGCATCGGAGCACCGGACGGCGGCCTTCCGGTCTTCCTGCTGCACGGCACTCCCGGTAGCCGGCGCGGACCACGGCCACGACCGGGCGTCCTGTACCGGCTGGGCATCCGGCTTATCTGCTACGACAGGCCCGGCTATGGCGGTTCCGACCGGTATCCCGGCCGGAGCGTCGCCGACGCCGCGGCAGACGTGGCGGCGATCGCCGATGCCCTGGGCATCGGCACGTTCAGCGTGGTCGGCCGCTCGGGAGGTGCTCCGCACGCACTTGCCTGCGCTGCTCTGCTCGGCGACCGGGTCGAGAGCGTCGCGACGCTGGT
The DNA here is from genome assembly GCA_019245115.1 of Streptosporangiaceae bacterium. GTDB lineage: Bacteria > Actinomycetota > Actinomycetes > Streptosporangiales > Streptosporangiaceae > JAFARZ01. The sequence goes on from JAFARZ010000119.1 coordinate 29,314, forward strand.
CGGTCTCGCCCCCCCGGACGCGCCGGACCTGGACTGGTATGAGGGCATGGCGTCCTCGAACACGGCCGGGTACGGACGCGCCGACGCCGATCCCGACGCGATCGCGGAAGCCCTGGCCGAGCGCAGCCGGCTGATCCGCGACGATCCGGAACTTCTGCTGCGGGACCTCCGCCCGGAGCTCACGGCGGCCGACCGGAGGATCGTCGACGACGTGGCCATCCAGCGGCTGCTCACCGACACCTACTCCGAAGCGGTCCGGCACGGCGCTCACGGCTGGGTCGACGATACGCTCGCGCTCCGCAGGAAGTGGATGTTCGAGCTGTCCGCGATAACGTGCCCGGTGCTGATCTGGCACGGCGTTGACGACGTGTTCTCGCCGGTGGGCCATGCCCGGTGGCTGGCCGACCACATCCAGGCGGGCCGCGACGACGCCCCGGTCCGGGTCGTGCTCAAGCGGGACGCGGCGCACTTCGACGCGATGGAGGTCCTGCCGGACATCCTCGTCTGGATGAAGGGCGTCCGCGGCTCAGAACGGCTGAGGATCCAGCGCCCGCACCAGCTTGCGTCCGCTGCTGAGCGTCCCGATCGTGGGATGTCCGTCACCGAGCAGCCTCGCGAGCTGATCGATCGCCGCGGCGCGGCGCTCGGACGCCGAGTGGTCGCCGAGCTGTTCCCGGGTGAGCTCGAGGTTGACCCGGCAGCGCAGCGTGTCCGGGTGCCCGGATCCCAGGATGCGGACTAGCGCTTCGAGGGTGCGGACGCACAGACGCTCGGCTTGTTCCAGATGGCCCTGATCGGCCAGCAGCGTGCTATGCGACATCTGGGCGGCCAGCGTGTAGGGATGTGCGTCACCCAGCACGGCGGCCAGGCCGGTTATGGCCTCCTGGATGGCGGTGATCGCTTCGCCGGCCTGCGTGACGCGCAGCACGGCAGCCAGGTCCACCTGGCAGACCAGCGTGTGCGGGTGCAGCGGCCCCAGGCGCTGGGAGTACGCGGCCAGCACCTGCCGGATGTCCGCCGTCGCTTCCTCGAACCGGTCCATGGTCAGCAGGTTCGCCGCGTTGCTGAGACGGCAGGCGAGTACCTCGCCGCTCGAGCCGCCGAACCTCCTGGTGAGCATGCCGAGGGCGGTGTGGAACATGGTGTCGGCCTCGGCCAGGCGGCCGGCGCTGCGCAACGTGATACCGAGCAGCACCTGCATGTCCAGCGCATCAGGGGAGTCCGTGCCGAGAACCTCGGCCGTCGTCCGGTGGGTCTCCTCGATCCTGGCCAGCGCCTCGGGGTACTCACCCGCCTCGAGCAGGTCACGGGCGATGTTCCGGGCCGAGGCCAGCGTCTGGGGATTACGAGGGCCGAGTACCGTGCGCCGTCGCTCATAGGTGTCCGAGTCCACCCGGAGCGCCGCCGTGATGTCGCCGGTGAGCCGCAAGGTGACGGCCAGGTTGTTGGCCGCGAGCAGCGTCCGCGGATGGTCGTCACCGTACAGCGCGGTCCACGCCGGGTAGGTCCGCTGGTCCATCTCCAGCGCCTCCCGGTACTGTCCGACGGCACGCAGGTCGCCGGCCAGCGAGCCGGCCGTCATCAGCGTGTGCGGGTGATCCTGGCCGAGCAGCTGGGTCTGTTCCGCCAGCGTGGCGGTGTTCAGCTCGCGTGCTTGCGCATAGCGCCCCTGGCTGCGCAGGATGTTACCCAGATTGAAGCGAAGCTGGAGTATCTGCCGGCGCAGCACCCGGCTGGCCGCCGAATCGGCCGCCGCCTCCAGCTCAGTCCAGCACGCGTCGGTCTCCTCGGCCAGCCTGGCCCCGCGGTCCAGGTCGCCGCGCAGCCACAGGTACCGTACCCGGTCGATGAACAGCTGCCGGACCGCTTCGACCGAGGAGCTCGCCGCCTGCGATGGCGCAAGATGCGGCCAGATGAGCCGGTACCCATCCCAGGTCCCGGGATCGTCGACGTCGGTGCCCGGACGGCCCGCGACGAGAACGCCGTGCACCGCCTCGCGGGCTACCGCGAGCTGGTCCGCGGACATCCGGGAGCGCACGACCTCCTGCACCAGGAGGTGGACGATGATCTCTCGCGCGGCGGCGTCGTGCTTGATCAGCGCCAGCCGGTTGATCTCCTGAACGACCCGGGCGATCACCATCGTCTCCGACAGCGCGGGGTCAAGCGGCTCCAGCACTCGCGACACTTCCGCCGAGTACAGCAGGCCGAGCGAGATGCGGGACGCCATCACCGAGCACAGCTCGAACAGCCGGGCGGCCGCGGGCGAGGATTGGGCGAGCCGGTTGAGCGACACGTTCCACACCTGGGAAATGGGGACCTGACCGGGCAGCTCGCTCTCGGAAAGCACCCGTTGCGGCTGGCGCTCCAGCTCCTGGAGGTAGTCCGTGACGGTGTAGCTCGTCGTGGCCAGCCACGCGCCGGCCGTGGCCACGGCCAGTGGCAGGTAACCCACCGCCGCCGCGATCTTGGCCGCCTCGGCGCGGTCTATCGCCGGTACCCGCTGCCGCAGGTGCGCGACGCTTTCCTCGCGGCTGAACACGTCGACCAGCAGTTGGCTGGCGCCACGTTCGGTCCAGGCCCGGCTGCGCGAGGTGATCAGGACGTGGCCGCCGCCCTTCGGCAGGAACGGCGCGATCGCCTCGACCTCGTCGGCGTTGTCATAGATCAGCAGCCATCTCGGACCGCCCTGGCCGAGCAGGTCAAGCACCTGGCTGGCCACCACTCCCGAATCCGCGCTGGCCAGCACGTTCATGCCGAAGACGTTCCGCAACTGCACGCCGAGGTCGGCCAGCGCGGCGTCGACGAACGCCGGGTCACCGCAGTCTATCCACCACACAACGTCATAGTCGGTCTTGAACCGGTGCACGTATTCAAGCGATACCTGTGTCTTGCCGACGCCGCCGAGGCCGCCGACGGCCACCCGGCCGGCTCCGGGCGCCCGTAGCATGTCCCGGAGCGTGCCGAGGTCATCCTCGCGGCCCGTGAACTGGACATTGCGAGCGGGAGCGGTGAAGATCTTCGGCTCCACCCCCGGGAAGCTGGTCCCCGCGACGGCCGGGATCTCGGCGCTCGGCCTGCCGCTGAGCCCGAACAGCCGCCGCAGCCGCTCGGTTGCCTCGCCCTGCGGCAGGCCGGCCAGGAACACCGGCGTCGCGGCGGCGAGCTCGCTCAGCGGAGCTGACGTGGACTGGGACACATAAACGGCCAGGTCCAGGGTCTCGGTGGGCAGCGTAAGCCGGTGCCGCCGAGCCAGGTAGGCCGCCGACACCACGATCAGCGTCCGGGAGTTCCGCAGCTGGCCGAGGCCGTCGCCCGCGCCGGGCGTGCCGCCGTCGGCGCCGAGACGTTGCAGGCTGACGTCTATCCCGGCGTCGCTCAGCACGGCGGCGATCCACTCCGCCCATACCTGATCCTCGGCCAGGGACTCGACCACGATCCGCTCACCCGACAGCGGTGCGCCCCTGGTGAACTTGGCCATGGTCCGCTCGCGGAGCTGCTCGTCCATCGGCGGCAGGCTGGTCACCGTTCCCGAGGTTATGTACGCGGTCAGGCGTTCGAAGGACGCGAGCAGCGTGCTCGGCACCCCGGGGGGGTCGCCGAACACCGCCAGGGTTTCCTCGTACGCGTAAAAGGCCTGGTACGGCACCTCGGTGGACGCCCAGTACTCCCGTCGTACCGCATCAGCCAGGCCTTCCGGCAGGCCGACGAAGTGCCGCATGGCGACCAGGCGGCCGGTGTCCGCCTTCTCTTTCTCGGCCCGGTCGATGCGCATCGGCACCGGCAGCACCCGGATGACCCGATTGCCGTGCAGCTGCCGCTGCCTGACCAGCTGGGCGACCTTGGCCGCGCCCTCGATACCCTGGGTGCTGAGCGTGAAGCAGTCGACCAGCACGTCCGGAAGGTGCAGCGTGCAGATGTCCGCGATATCGCTGAGCCCGGTGCGGCTGTCGATGAGCACGTAGTCGTAGTTGTCCCTCATGTCCTCGCGTAGTGCGTCGAGGAATTCCCCGCCGCTCAGCGACTCGTAGAAGCTGTCCCAGTCCAGCGCGGACAGCGTGGCCACGTAGTCCCGGTTCTGCTTGCCCGGGGAGAGGAAGTCGAGGCTGCCGCCGTCCGGGAACTCCCAGTCCAGCGAGAACGCGTAGCGTTGCACGCGAGACAGGTCGCCGATGATCTCGCTGCGCCTGGCCGGCTCGGTCTTCTTCGCCACGCGTTCGTAGTCGCGGATCATGTCGATGATCCCGGGCTCATGGCGGACTTCCCGCCCACCCAGGAACGGCTGGAAGAACCGGTCCAGGCCGGGTGATTCGAGGTCCCAGTCGGCCACCAGCACCCGGTGCCCGTTCGCGGCGAGGATCCAGGCCACGTTGGCCAGCGCCATGGTCCTGCCCGTGCCGCCCTTATACGAGTAAAACGTCACGATCTGGCCGTGATGTCCGCGTGGCGACGCGTCGGCGGGCAGGTCAGTCATCACGATCCTCCTCAGCATGCTCGGCCGGTCTGGTGGCTTCCTCGCCGCTGACCGCTTCATCGGCTTCATCGGCTTCATCGGCGCGCAGCCGCAGCCGGGAACCGGACGGCGGGGTGGCACGATGGATCGGCCCGAGGCGCAGATACTGCCGCTCGGCCTCGGCGACCAGTGATGGCATCAGCGCCACGAACCTCTCCAGCGAGGCGATCCCGGCGGCGGCCTCCGGCACTCCGGAACGGGCCGGGCGGGCCGCCGGGGCGGCGACCTCAGTCAGGCCGAGGATAGCCTGAACGCGCTCGGCAAGCTCGGCTTCGCGCGGGTCGGCCTCGTGGCTGCGTACCAGCACCGGCAGGGTCCAGGGCGGCAGTACCTCGGCCGCCTGCTGGAGCGCGCGGCGGCCGCTCTCCTCGGCGGCGAACTCCGGGTCGATAAGGATGACGCCCGGATCGCCGCCCAGTTGCCTGCTCGCTCCGTCCAGGTCGCTGACGCTCGCCCTGAGATCGAACTGCTCGGCCAGGGTGGCGGCGTACTCCGCGAGCGGCAGCTCCTGGACGTCCGGGAACGGACGCCACGCGGTACCGCTGGGAGCAGCCACGGTGACAGCGAACACCCCGGCCGAAGCCGCCACGGTAAACGGGCTCCGCACGGAATCGATGCCGGGGGCGGCGGAAGGTGCCAGCGGCGAGGTTTCCGCCACCTTCACGATGTGCCCGGCGAGGCGATTGACGATCCTGGCGTACGAGGCGCGGTAGGGCTTGAGCCGGAGCAGGGCCTGCAGCCCGTTCTCGGCGTACCCGTCCTGCCCGGCGCCGAGCGCCAGGGCCTGGTCAAGGCCCGGCTCGTCCTGCCCGGGCGGCAGCGGGATCCACAGCACCGGCGCGAACCGCTCGAGCGGGTTCCGCACCCCGGCCTCGGTCATCCGGTGCTCGAAGCTGGCCCATTCCCGGCCCGGCCATGACCGCGCGAAATAGCCGGGCGAGTAGAGCGGGACGAACACCTCGGCCGTGCTGAGCGCGTGGGTCAGCGACGTGCGCCAGTTGGATCCGAGCGGGATCTCCTGGTCGAAGAAACCGGGGGCGAGGCCGCGCCGTCCCGACCACTGACCGCGGACCGCATCGGTCAGGTCGTCGAAGAACGCGCGCACCCACTGATCGGGGCTGGCCGACGGGACGCCCGCCAGCGGTGGCGAATGCGCGTAGCTCAGGTAGAAGTAGCTGGCCCGCGAGTCGGCCGTGGCCGGCTGCGCGACGACTTCGGCTCCGGAACTCATCACGGGCTCTCCCGGAAGATGTCGCGCAGGTCACGCTCCCGCATGACGCGCGGTTCGACCACGTGGCCGAAATGAAATTCGGCGATGCGCTGCGCCAGCCGCCAGACAACGCCCTGGTAGTACGTGTCCAGCCCGATGTTCCTGAGGCCGAAGACCCCATCGGCCTCATACCGTGCGGGGATGTTCATGTCGGGCAGGCCGCGCGGCGAGAAGCGCTGGACATCGCGGACCACCCTAGGCAGCCGGGCTTCCGGCACGGGCGTCCAGATCACCGGGATGATCCCGGTCTGGTGACCGGCCCCGTCCCCTCCGCGGCCGGTCACAGTCCGCCGGGAGAAGGCGTACCACTCCATGCCGCACCACGTGCTTGACACGTAGGGGTCGGACAGCAAGGCGACGAAGACCTGGCAGTTGCCTACCGCTTCGAGCAACTCCGGCGTCCAGCGTGAGCCGCCGGGAATGGCCCGGTCCATGAAACCAGGATCCGCTCCCAGTGGCCTGGCGATCAGCTGGGCCACGTTCTCCGATAGGTCGTCGAAGAACTCCGCGACCCGCTGGTACGGCTCGGACCGGGCGCCCTGGGAACGCTGCCACGCCGCATGCGCGTAGCTGAGGAAGAACAATGGCGCCCGGGAATGAACCTTGCCGGGTGCGGCGGTGTCGTCCGCCGTCATGCCGGTCACGGGCAACCGGGACCTGATCGTCCGCGGCAGCTGTGATCTGGCCCACTCCGTCACCGCACCGCCCCGTCGCCGTCAAGCGCGGTCAGCATGCCGGCCACGAAACGCTCGCCCTGGGCGGTCAGGGCCCTCGTCTGCCATAGTGCCTCGCACGCGCCTAGAACCCACGAACGGTAGCGTAGCCACGAGTCGTGACCGCGTGGCCCGCGGGACCGGCTCAGCTGGGCCAGCGCCAGGTGGGCGTACGTGCCGTGCAGCACCGCCTCGACCGGCCGCGGGTCAGGCCGCCATGGGACGGGCAGGTGGCGGGTGTCCTCGCGGTCGTACAACTCGAACAGATCGCACAGCGCGAACAGCTTGGCGTGCTGGAACTCGTGCACGATCAGCTCATCGAGGCGACGCCGGTCGCCGGGGAGCGCGACGGCTACCGCGCCGGACGCGTGCCGCGCGGTGGCGCCGCGCATCCCGCTGGCCTCGGGGCGGAGCGGGACCACGGCACGCAGGCCGGCGCGGATCGCCCAGGCGTACCCGGGGACATCGCGGGCCAGCCGGCGACCCGCGGCGGCCAGGGCCTGCCGCCAGGCCAGCCATGCTCGTCCGCCCAGCCGGCCCGCCGCGGGGACGTCATGACAGTCCCGGAACGGGTCGAGGTCCTCGACCGCCACCCGCAGCTGCGGTCCGCTGACCGACCTGGCGGAGCGCCAGCCGACATCTCCCCGGGCAGGACCGCGCGACAGTCGTGGCAACCGCCCGGGCGACACGTGCAGGCACACTGTGCGCCGGCCGGCGGTTCCGGTGGTCAGCGCGCCCATCGAGGGCAGGTGCACGAGCCCGTGGCGCACCGGTACCGGCAGCGCGGTCGCGACACCCGCTCGCAGCGCGGCCGCCGCGGCGATCCCGGCGAGATGCGCCTGGTCCAGGCCGGTATCCGCCCCCGGGGGCGGCTGCAGGCAGCGCAGCGCCCACGCCCGCGTGTACGGATGCGACAGCACGTCGGCGACCGCATCAGAGTCCACTGCGTCCAGCTCGCACAACAGCGCCCAGCCTTCGGCGGCAGCGCTCCTGAGCTCAGGCTCCCGGAGCGAGGTGACCTGCTCGCCGACTGCCGCGACCAGCGCCTTGGCCTGGGAGAGCCGTGCCTCGCCGAGCACGGTGACGGCGGCCGCATCGCCCGGTCCGGCGGCGAGGGCATCGAACGCGCCGGCCGGAAGCCGGTGCACGGCCCGCGCCCGCTGACCGCTATTTACCGCGGGGCGCGCCACGGTGAGCTGGCTGATCAGTTCCATCAGGTCTGCGCAATACGCCGAAGGGTTGCGGAATCCAGTTTCGCTGCTGTACCTGTGCGCGTACAACCCACCGCCGCAGATCCGCACCACCGGGCAGGCGCGGCAGGTACCGGACAAGGCGGCGAGGCCGCCCTGACGTGCGAGCACGCTGGGATGCCGGACCGCGTCATCCACCGAATCACGCTGTACCCGCATGCCGGTGGCCGGCGCCCCGTCGAAGGCGGTCTTCAGCGAGTCCGCCTGCTCCCAGCTTCCGTCGGTCTCGATCACCAGCAGGCCGGTGCGTTCGAGGCCAACGACCTCGGTCCAGCTCGGTCCGCCACGCGCGGCCGACAGCACCGAGTCGAACAGCCTGATCGGCATCGGCCGGCCGTCGGAGATCCAGCGGCGGTACACCGCGAGCAGCCAGTCGGCGTACGGATGGGACTGGCCGGGCGGACGGAACGGCGGGTTATCCCAGGTCGCGTGGGGCAGCAGCAGGTCGAGCCGGGGTGGCTGCTCGGCGGCCAGCGCGGCGTACACCGCCACGGGGTCACTGGCCAGGTCGATCGTGCACAGGATGCCGGCGAACAGGTGGCGGAATTCAGGACGGCGGAGCACCGCGAGTGCCCGCAGTACCTGGTCGTGGCTGCTCCGGCCGTCAGCGAACCTGCGGTGCCGGTCGTTGGCGGCCCTGTCGCCATCCAGGGAGACCCCGACCATTACCCCGTACTCGCCGAACAGCTCGCACCACCGTTCATCGAGCTGTACCGCGTTGCTGTGGATCCTGAGGTCGAGCCCGGACACCGGCGTGATCCACTTGACCAGCGCGGCCAGCAGCGAGCGCATCCCGGGCCGTCCCAGCAGCAGGGGCTCGCCGCCGTGCAGGATCACGCTGACCCGCGGCAGCCGGTGTTCCGCCGCGTGCTCGGCGATCCGCCGGGCCGCCATGTCCGCGACGGCCAGCGAGATGGCTCGCGGCTTGACCCGCCAGCTCTGGTCGGCGTGCTCGTAGACGTAGCAGTGGTCGCAAGCCAGGTCGCAGCGGCTGTGCACCTTCAGCACATACTGTGAGACGGTGACCGGCGCACCGGTCGCCTGACCGGTCGGCACGGCCTGGTCAGATCGCCGAGCCGAAGTTCACCGCGGCGAGCAGCGACGGACCCGACGCCGCGCGCGCCAGGATCCGGTCGGCCATCCGCTTCGCGTCGCGATCCGCGCTGAGCTGGCCCAGCGGGACCTCCCGCACGTCGACGACGGCCCACGGTTCCGCCCGGCCATCCAGGAGGGGCGAGTTCGGGCTTTCCACTAGTCCTCCTCCTAGGGGGTGTTAGGAGCCAGGCTAGACGAAAGCCACATTGTTGTCAGCAGGCGACTACCCGCTGTCTCGTATGAGCTAGTCAGCGGCCGGCCCGGCGTGGAAGCTACCGGAACGTCGAGCCGGTTACCTTCGCTGACACGCCGGTGCGGTCCAGGTACGGGGTG
>JAFARZ010000132.1 GCA_019245115.1 Streptosporangiaceae bacterium
GGACCGTCCCGTTCACCATGCTCATCCACACCCTGATCGTCATCTGGTACACCCGCCACGGCCACGACCCCGCCGACATCACCGCCCGCCGCACCGCCCAGCCCTGGTACACCACCAAGAACGAGCCATCCTTCGAAGACATGCTCACCAAGCTCCGCCGCGTCCTGATCACCGCCCAGATTTCCCGAACCCGCAGCACACCCCCAACCCCCCAGGAAACCCGCGCCGTCCTCACCGCCTGGAAAGCAGCCGCCGCATAACTGCGAAACACCAGCCTCCACGAGGCTCTTAATTTCCGCGTCGCTGGACGGTGGACGACGGACACACCCGGCCAGACATGGACAAACGCCCAGCCATCCGCGGCGGGCCGAGATTACGTGTTCCTATTGACGCCTGCTTTCCGGCGCCTTTTCTTCCAGAGGATCCTAATTTCTGCGAGGTGGCCGGCTCATGCGCCCGCTATCCGGTGGTACGCGCAAGTTCTTCATGGGCGCCATCGGTGCCGCTCTGGCGGGAGTAAGCGAACCACCGTGAGCTTCTCCGGACCTGGACGTGATCCTGAGTACTTTCAGCGGATTACACGTTGAAGGACATCGACACGACGCCGAAGGAGCCCGGGTGGACGATCCATTCGAAGGGTTCACCAGCCTCTATGACCAGTTCTACCGGAACGTCCTTCGCTACGCCCTGCAGCACGCCGAGCGGGACGGCGCGGAGGATGTGGCGAGTGAGGTCTTTCTCATCGCGTGGCGGCGCCGGGACAGCATCCCGGATCCGCCGCTGCCGTGGCTGCTCGGAGTGGCCCGCAACCTACTCAGCAAGCACGTGGGGGCGGGCAGGAGGCGACAACGGCTCACCGAGCGTATTGCCGCACTCACTAGCGCAGCCAACCTGCCCGCCTGGGATGCCGGGGATTACGTGGTGGAGCGCGAGACAGCCCTCGCCGCCTTCATGTCCCTGCCGGATCGCGACGTCGAGACGCTGACGTTGGTCACCTGGCACGGGCTGAGCATCACCGACGCCGCCACGGTTGCCGGCTGCTCGCCCCGCGCCTTCACCGTCCGGCTGCACCGGGCCCGCCGCCGGCTGACCGACGCGCTGAGGGACGAAGGCGAAACCACCGTCCACCCATCGATCACATCGCTTCAGGGGAAGTAAACATGCGCCAGATCGACGAAATGAAGCTGGTCACCGACCTGGAACCAGCCACGCTCACCATCATGGCCGAAGACGGGTACGCCCGCCGCCGCGATCACGACCTCGCCCGCATACGTACGCTCGCCGATACCCCGGCGCGGTCGGCCCCACGCCGGAGGCGGGTCACCTCGATAACCGCCGGACTCACCGCTACCGCCGCGGCGGCGGCCGCGGTCGCCGCCGTCCTCGCCCAGGCAACCTCGCCTCGCCCAGTTACGCACCACCACACCGCTATGCCGGCCGTAGCTGCGCCGGTGAGCGCGCGCGGGTTCCTGCTGACCAGCGCGGTCCAGGCAGCACGCACGCCTGCCGCCAGCGGTATCTACTGGTACATCAGGACACGGGACTACACGACAACGGCGGCGCTAACGGAGCCCGCAGCCCCGCCCGGCTCGACACCAGCCAAGAAGAAGATCCTGCCCAAGCAGCAGGACGACTTCGGCGCGCGGCTCGCGCATTCCGAGGACAGCTGGATGGGCCGGGACCGGGCCCGTACGGTCACCAACGAGAATGTCGCGATCACCTTCGCGACCCCGGCCGGTGAGGCGGCGTGGAAGGCCGCCGGGTCGCCGCCTCTCCTGACTGCCTCCGGGACCAGCCACCAGCCCGTGACCAGCGACTACCAGATGAGCTTCCACTGGGGTCCCGGCAGCGCCCAGTTCACCTGGGATGACCTGCTGCGGCTGCGGACCGCTGAGCAGCTCGATGGCGCGCTGCGCCGGATGTGGGACCGCGAGCCGGACAAGTACGGCCAGTTCGGCAGCACCAGCTACGGCGAGTACATCTTCGAGTGGACCGGGCAGCTGCTGACCGCCCCGGTGCGGCCGGCTATCCGGGCCGCCATCTACCGGCTGCTCGCCGTCCAGCCTGGCCTCATCGACGTCGGCACGGTCACGGTGCCGGACGGCCGCAGCGGTATCGGTGTCGCGATGTCCGGCGGCGCGGGCGACTTCCTGGTCATCGATCCCGCGACCGCCCAGGCGATTGCCTGGGGAACCGGTATCCTCCACCAGGGCGAGACGATCACTCCAGCGTCCGTCTCAGGTCTCGAGGAATACCATGCCATGGGCTGGACCAGACAGCTCGGCAGGTAAACGACACGGCGGAGCGCCGCGCCAGCGGCGCTCCGCCGATCGTGTGCCGCCGCCTCGCCCTTGGCGCCAGCGACATCATTCAATGATGCCGGCGTCCCGGATGCCTGACGAGTAACGGTGCGGGCGGTGTTACCACAGCCGTTCGGGATGAAAGACATGGCACCCACGGCGGCGAGGATCTGCTGGCATGGAGCCCGGTCGTGAAAGTAATGCCAGGTCCCGTGAGGACGGAGCCGGAAGCGCTTCGAAATCACGCCCTGACGCCCGGGCCTGCGACAGAGGCGGCCCTTGTGACCATGACCGGGCCCGGCCCGGAAATCCAGTGGTTATCGAGCATTGCGCCCGGCCGCTCGCAACGCTTACAGTGCCTGGAAAGTATCGAAACGCTTCGACATACGGCCGTCGGCACAGAACTTACACGATTAAGTGACACGAGTCAGTTGGACGGATGCTGACACGAGTAAGCGAGCAAGAGCATCTCACGGACGAAGGTGGTAACCGCCCATGGATCGCGGAGCGTCTCACGGCTCATCACTGAGCCCTCATCTCACCAGACGCGGGTTTCTCACCGCCGCGGCGGGCACCGCGGGCGCGGTCGCCGCGACCCCGCTGCTCGCCGCCTGCGGCCACTCCGGAGGTGGCGGAGCCGGTGCGTCCAGCACGACGGAGCTGGCCAGGATCCTGCCCGCCTACGTGCCTAACAGCACCGTCAAGCCGGATATACCGAGCGTCAACGGATCCGACCCCGGCTTCCTCACCTATCCGGCAGAACTCGTGCGCACGGTCGCCGAGAAGCCTGGCTCGGGCGGCACTTATTCCACGATCACCCCGCTGTGGGCGTCGATCCCGCCGGCCGGCAACCAGTACTACCAGGCCGTAAACACGGCACTTGGCGCGAACCTGCAGATCAACCCGTCCAACGGGAACCTGTACGGCAGCTTCCTGCCGACGCTGTTCGCCGGCAACAAGCTTCCGCACTGGATCGACATCCCGAGCTGGAACGAGGTCAACATCACCAACTTCGGCACGCTGGTGCAGACCAAGTTCGCCGACCTGACGCCCTACCTGTCCGGAGACAACGTCAAGAAGTACCCGAACCTGGCGGCGCTCTCCACGGGTGGCAGTCCGGGGTGTGGAACAACAAGATCTACGGACTGCCGATCTATCCCGGCAACAAGATATTCGCCGGCGCGATCTTCTACCGGGCGGACATCCTTCAGGCGCTGGGCCTGGGCACCCCCGCCATCAACTCCATCCAGGATCTGTACGACCTGGGCAAGGAGATCAACGACCCCAAGCGCGGCCGATGGGCCTTCGACGACATAATGTCCTACCTGATCCAGCCGTTCGGAGTGCCGTTCAACCCGCCCAACTGGACCACCGACAGCAAGGGTGACCTGATTGCCGCCTGGGAGACCCCGCAGGTCATCGAGATGATCAACTGGGAGGCGTCCATCGTCCGGGCCGGCATGATGCACCCGGAGTCGATCGCCTTCCAGGTATCCAGCGGCACCCAGCGGTTCCAGAACGGCTCGATGGTCATCACGGGCGGCGGGATCGGCGGCTGGAACGGCTACGACGCGGTCGCCGGCAAGGCGGCGAACAAGAGCTACGAGCGCGCGGCGCTCCCGCCCTTCACGGCCAGCGGCACCGGCACCCCGACCATCGGGCTCGGCAGCAGCGCCAGCATCTTCAGCTACCTGAACGCCGGCCTGTCCAAGAGCCAGGTCGAGGAATGCCTGCGCATCGCGGACTACATCGCCGCTCCGTTCGGATCGTACGAGTACACGCTCACCAATTTCGGGGCACAGGGTGTTGACTGGTCTCCCTCGGCCAGCGGCCCGGCGCTGACCGCCACCGGGCAGAAGAATGTGCAGCAGACGTTCAACTTCCTGGCCAGCGCGATGAACGTGCAGTCGGTCCAGTCCGGGTACGTCGACGTGGTCAAGGCGGTCTGCGCCTGGCAGCAGAACGCGGGCAAGTACTCGTATAAGCCGCTGTTCTGGAACATGAACGTCTCGGTCCCGCCGAACCTGGCCAACGCGCTCACCGCGACGGCGTTCACCGCCAGCAACGGGAACATCCTGGAGGAGGTCGTGCGCGGCAAGTCCACCGTCGCGGACTTCCAAGCCGCGGTGAAGAGCTGGCAGAGAAACGGCGGCAACGCGTTGCGAACGTTCTTCGATGGCATCAGGGCGAAATACGGCGACCAATGATTGCCCAGGGGGGACGACCCCCCTCAGACACCCCCCGCGAACGGGGGGCTCCCCGCCCCCCGTGCCCCCCGGCCCGCCCCCCGTACCCCCCGGCCCTGACCCGGGACCTGTCCCGGGGCCCGTCCCTTCGGGTGCGATTGCGCCGGGACCGGTCGCTGATCATTATGACGCTGCCCGCGCTCGTACTGCTCGTGGTTTTCGGCTACGCCCCCATGATCGGCCTGATCATGGCGTTCCAGCAGTACAACGTGTACAACGGCATGCTCTACAGCCCGTGGGTCGCATTCGCCAACTTCCAGCAATTGTTCGGCGACCCGGGATTCTGGCACGCTTTCTTGAACACTCTCCTGCTGTTCTCGGTGCAGTTGCTGCTGTTCTTCCCGGTGCCGATCGCGCTGGCCGTGCTGTTCGACAGCGTGCTGAGCCGCAGGCTCAAGGCACTGGTGCAGAGTGTGGCCACGCTGCCGCATTTCTTCTCCTGGGTGCTGGTCATCACGCTGTTCGAGCAGTTCCTCGGCGGAGCGGGAGTAATACCGCAGTTCCTGCGTCAGCACGGGGTTGCCAATCCGATCGATCTGATGACCGACGGGACCACGTTCAAGTTCCTGGTCGCCGCGCAGCTCATCTGGAAGGAGGCGGGCTGGAACACGATCGTGTTCATGGCGGCGCTCACCGCGATCAGCCCATCGCTGTATGAGGCGGCCGCGGTGGACGGGGCGGGCTGGTGGCGGCGCACCCGGCACATCACGCTCCCGGGGCTGAAGGGCATCACGATCCTGCTGCTTATCCTCAACCTGGGGTACGCGCTGACCTTCGGCTTCGAGCAGATGCTGATCCAGCGCGGCGCCGTAGGGCCGGGCGCCGCCGAAGTGCTCACCACGTTCTCGTACATCTTCGGGATCCAGCAGGGCGACTACAGCTACGGCGCGGCGGCGGGCCTGTTCCTCGGCATGACTTCGCTCATCTTGATCCTCGCCGCCAACAAGGTGGCGCACCTGTTCGGAGAGGACGGCCTGTACCGCCGATGAACACTGTACCGCCGATGAACACCGTTCTGCGTACCGCATTGGCCACAGCTGAGCGGCCCGCCTGGCAGGAGCGGCCCAAGCCCGCCACCCAGGCCGCCAAGAGCGGGACGATCCTGCTGATCCTCGCGTTCATCCTGATACCGCTGTACGCGGTCACGCTGACCAGCTTCTCCACCCAGGCGTCCGTCAACATCGCGGGCGGCCTGGTGCTGTGGCCGCACGGCGTGACGTGGAACGCCTACAGCCTGATCATCAGCGGCGGCGTGGTCGGACGGGCACTGCTGGTCAGCCTCGGCATCACCGCCGTCGGCACCGCGTTCTCCATGCTGGTCACGATCCTCGCCGCCTACGGGCTGTCCCGGGCGGGATCGCTGGGGCACCGCACGATCTTGATGATCATGCTGATCACGATGTTCTTCAACGGCGGAGTGATTCCGCTGTTCCTCGTGGTATCCGCGCTCGGCGGTTATGACCAGTACTGGGCCCTGATCCTGCCCAGCGCGGTCAGCGTGTTCAACATCATCGTGATGCGGGCGTTCTTCAGCAACGTCGCGTCGGACCTCATCGAGTCCGCCCGCATCGACGGTGCCAGTGACTGGAAGATCCTGTGGCGGATCGTGCTGCCCACCTCAAGGGCTGTCACCGCTGTGGTCGCGCTGTTCTACGCGGTCGGGTACTGGAACTCCTGGTTCAACATCCTGCTGTTCATGCCGGCCGACAGCGCCAAGTGGCCGCTGCAGATGGTGATGTACAACTACGTGACCGAGGGCATGTCGTTCGCGGGCACCGGCATGACGAACGTCGGCGCGACGCTCGGTAGGCAGCAGATCGCCCCGCTCTCGCTGCAGATGGCCGTGGTGGTGCTCACCGTGGTCCCGATACTCATCGTCTACCCGTTCGTGCAGAAGCACTTCACTAAAGGGGTGCTGCTAGGTGCCATCAAGGGCTTATGTCCGCGGGGCGACACTTGCTGACGTGGCCCGTCACGCCGGTGTTTCGTCCAGCACGGTGTCCTACGTGCTCAGCGGCAAGCGGCCGCTGTCGGAAGCCACCAGGGAACGGGTGCGGCGTTCCATCGAGGCGCTCAACTACCATCCGCACGCTGGCGCACGCGCCCTGGCCAGCAGCAAGTCGGACGTGCTCGCGCTGATCGTGCCGTTGCGCGGCGATACGTACGTGCCGGTGATGATGGAGATCGCCATCGGGGTGGTGACCAAGGCGCGCGAGTTCGGCTATGACGTGCTGCTACTGACCAACGATGAGGGACCGGACGGCATCCGGCGCGTGGCGTCGAGTTCACGTGCCGATGCGGTGATCCTCACCGACATCGGCATGGAGGACGACCGGATCGCGACGATCAGGCAGTCGGGCGTTGACGCGCTGCTGATCGGCGTTCCGGCTGACCCGGCCGGGCTGGACTGCGTCGATCTCGATTTCGCCGAGGCGGGCCGGCTGTGCGTGGAGCATCTGGCGCAGCTAGGTCATCGCGCGATTGCCTTCATCGGCGAGGCCGAAGGCGTCTACCGGCGGCACGTCGGCTTCGCCGAGCGTACGCTGCGCGGAATACGGGCCGGTGCCGCCGCCAGTGGAGTGGACCTGGTCCACCGGCCATGCGAAGGCAGCTCCCAGGCGGCCGGGACGGTCGGCGCGGCCGGGGCGGTCGGCACGCTGGCCGGGACGGTCGGCGCGGCCGGGACGCTGGCCGGGATCTTCCGGGAGCGGCCGCGCACCACCGGGCTGATCGTGCAGAACGAGGCGGTCATTCCGTCCCTGATGTCGCTGCTGCGTACGTCTGGCCGGGCCGTTCCGGAGGACGTGTCGATCGTCGCCCTGTGCCCGGACAAGATCGCCGAGCAGACGGTGCCCCCGTTGACGTCGGTGACCATGCCCGCGACCGAGCTTGGCACGCGGGCGGTCGAGTTGCTCATGCTGCGGATGATCGGCAACGGCGCCCACCAGGTGCGGCTCATCCCGCCGTCGCTCACGGTCCGTGGCAGCACCGCTGCGATCGATTAGTGCCGATATCCGCAGCGGTACTTTCAGTTCTTGGGTGTCACTTTCAGCCATAACCGGGCCTAGGCAGGATGCCAGGGACTCGTCAAAGTCGGTGTGACTGTGGGTAACCGGCGGTGTGGTGGTTCGGGGTGCGTGGGGCCTTGCGGCGTGTGACTGCGGGTGAGCGATCCGGCTGGCGGGCGGGTGGTCCGCGACACGGGGACCGCTTAGTGCGGATG
>JAFARZ010000261.1 GCA_019245115.1 Streptosporangiaceae bacterium
AGCTCGGTCAGTTGCCTGGCATTGACCTGAGAGTAGTCGCCGCAGCAGTTGTTGAACAAGACATTGGTCGTCTCGGCCTCGTCGGCGAGGTCACGGACCTTCGCTGCCCATTCGCGTAGCTCATCTTGGCCGTACCAGTAACCGAACCGCTGGTAGATGTCCTTGCTATCCCATTTGTCGGAGTGGCCGTGCATGCGGAGGACGGCCAGATGGGCGGCGGTGACGGCCAGCACCGGCGGAATCGAGGTCGGATGGCCCTGCGGCATGTCCACGCACACATATGGAAGCTCGTAGCTGGACAGGAAATTCAAGGTTTCCTTCTGAGCCTGGTCCGAATTCATCCAGGTACTGTTGCGAAACTCCACGCAAACACGCCTTGGCGCGATCCGCTGAACGCAGGAGAGGATGTAATCCTTGTGGCGCCGGGACATCGGAAACCAGGGAGGGAACTGCAGCAAGATCGCACCCAGCTTGCCCGCGGCACGCAGTGGCTCCAGTGCGCCCAGGAAACGGTCCCACGCCTGATCGACAATCGCCGGATCGACATTTCTGAGGAATACGCGGTCTTTGTCAGTCCGCACCGCTTCGCGCAGGTCGGCGGGCAATGCCTTGACGCGGGTCGGATGCTGGGTAAACAAACTGAACGCCTTGATGTTGAACGTGAACCCGTCCGGGGTACGCTCAGCCCAGGATCTTACCGTCTGCTCGCTCGGCAGCGCGTAGTAGGTGGCGTCAACCTCGACCAGCGGGAACTGGCTGGCGTAGAACCGCAATCGCTTCTCCGGCGTGTTCGCATCCGGCGGATACCAGCCCGAAGCGAGCAACGTCCGGTCCGTCCACGACGCCGTGCCTATCCGGATCACACCCATACCCGGAGACTACGAAGCCTGACATTCGGGGAGTGCATCGGGGTAATCAGTCATCAATTAGGCCACGCTGCAGCGGAAGGGTGCGGATGCGAACATTCGGGGTCGAGGAAGAATTGCTGCTGGTTGATGCGACCACCGGTGCGCCGGTCGCGCTGGCCGATCTGGTTGCGCGCCCCACAGTCCGCGACAGCGCAACGACCGACTCCGCATCCAGCGTGCACGAGTTGCAGCGTGAGCAGATCGAGACGGCCACCGTCCCGTGTTCTTCGCTCGATGAGCTGACGGCCCAGTTGATCGAGCGGCGGACCATCGCCGCGCGGGCGGCCCACCGCGTGGGAGCCGAAGTGACGGCGCTGGCGACATCGCCGCTACCGGTCGAGCCGTCGGTCACCCTTGATGAGCGGTATCTGAAAATGGCCGAGCTGTACGCGATGACCGCGCAAGAGCAACTCACCTGCGGCTGTCACGTGCACGTTAGCGTGGCCTCGGAAGAAGAAGGGGTCGCGGTTCTCGACCGCATCCGGCCGTGGCTGCCGCCGCTGCTGGCCCTGAGCGCCAACTCCCCTTTCTGGCAAGGGCGCGACAGCGGATACGCCAGTTACCGTCGGCAGGTGTGGGGGCGATGGCCATCGTCCGGGCCGACCGAGCTGTTCGGAACGCCGCAGGTTTACCACGAGACGGTCAACGCGATGGTCAGAACAGGAGCGCTGCTGGACGAAGGCATGATCTACTTCGACGCCCGCCTGTCCCGGAACTACCCGACCGTCGAAATACGCGTCGCGGACGTATGCCTGCGGGTCACCGATGCTGTTGTACTGGCTTCCGTGGCCCGGGCGCTGGTGGAAACGGCCGCGCGCGAATGGCGCCGGGATATGCCAGCACAGGCGGCCCGTACGGAAACCCTGTACCTGGCCACATGGCGCGCGAGCCGTTCCGGGCTCCAGGATGACCTGGTTCACCCGGTAACGGGCCAATCCGCCCCGGCCGAGGTCGTGGTGCGAGCTCTGCTGGAGCACATCGGAGACGCGCTCGCCGAGGCGGACGCCGAAGCTGGGCACGCCGACGCGACGACCGGCCTGATGCAGGCATTGCTAGCCCGCGGAAACGGCGCTATGCACCAGCGTCAGGTCTACGCCAGCACAGGCGACCTGGCAGCTGTCGTACGGAATGCCGTGGCCCGCACGCTCCTCGCCGAGTAGCGGCAAGCGGTGCTGCACGCCATCACCACCTGGGACGCCCGCCAGCAGGACAACGCCCGCCGCGCCGCCGCCGGGCTCCCGCCCCGCACTCGCCGCCGGCGCCGCAAAACCCTGAACGCGCTCACCGCGGGCGCCGGGCCGCCCTAGACCACCAGCCCGCAGCAGCTACCGCCAGCACCACGACACCGGCACCCGCAGTAGAAGCATGCCCGCAACCCGCCAGGAGACCACCACAAGCCACCAGGCAACCACAAACCGCACAGAAAACAGCACCAGCAGCACCGCAGAAATATCAGACCCTCACGCCACACTCAGCCCAAAGCCCAAACGTGAACAAGGCCCCCACTCAAACGTGAAGACCTCTTAGTGGTCAGGGCAGGATTTGAACCTGCGACCTCTGGGTTATGAGCAGAACCCTGAGCCGATTTCGAGGCGTCTCAACTGCGCCATGGCGTGCGGGGTCAGCCTCGCGCCCCTTAGCCTTCCCTCTTTCGCTGATCGCTCCCTAATTGCCGGATTATGTCGAGGCGCTGGATAAGTCGGGCTTGCTGACTCGATCAGGCCCGAGATCATTTTCGCGCGGGTTCATTCTGCGACAGCCGTAGAGAGAGGTCAGGGAGCAGTCTGCCAGATGGCGTCTATTGGGAGAGCTCGGAGGCGGTCTCCGAATGGAAGGGTTTGCTGTCCGGTGTACAGCACGTATCCGGCCACCAGCCGTTGGCCCAGTCGCTGGGTGAGGTGACGGAGACCGGCGAGGTCTTCGGCGCGGACGGTGGCGCCGGCTTTCACCTCGATCGCGACTACGCGGCCGTCCGGGGTCTCCAGGATAGCGTCGACCTCGACCCTGTCTTTGGTGCGGTAGTGGTGGAGGCGGGCGCGTTCGGAGCACCAGGTGAGCTGGCGGGCCAGTTCCATCAGCACGAAGGTCTCGATCATTGCTCCCGCCGCCCCGTCTGGTTCGCCGAGGCGGGTGGCGTCCTGGCCGAGCAGGTGGGAGGCGATTCCCGTATCGAGGAAAGCCAGTTTGGGTGTGCCGATGGCCCGCTGGGTCTGGCTGGCCGACCAGGCGGGGATCTGCTTGATGAGGAAGACCGCCGTGAGTAGTTCGAGATAGCGGTTCAGCGTGGTCCGGGGAATGCCGGATTCTGCCGCGAGAGTGGCCGGGACGAGGAGGCCACCTGAGCGTCCGGCGAGCAAGGCAAGCAGGCGGCGGAGGTCACCGCGCCGCTCGATAACCGCGAGTTCCTTGATGTCGCGTTCGATGAGATTGGTGAGGTAGGAGTCGAAGAAGGCCGCGCGTCGGCGGAGGGACCGGCGGACTGCCTCGGGGTAGCCGCCGCGGACGACTCGTTCGAGGTAGTCGCGCTTGCGCAGGGTCGAGGTCCGGGATAGTGCAGGACCTCGGGTGAATGCCGCGTCGATGAAAGCGTCTGGAGAGCGGTCGATCTCGCCTTGGGAGAACGGCCACAGCTCGATGATCTCCATCCTGCCCGGGAGCGCGTCGGGAAGCTGGCGTAGCGCCAGTATCTGCGCTGATCCGGTGAGCAGGAACCGGCCCGGCCGCGGGTCGGTGTCCACGGCGACCTTTATCGAGCGGAACAGTTCCGGGGCCAGCTGGACCTCATCGATCACCAGCAGGCCGTCGTGTTCGACAAAGCCCGTAGGGTCATCGCGGGCCGCGCGGAGGGTGGCCGGGTCGTCCAGCAGGCGGATCACCGCGTCCGGGCAGGCCCGGGCCGCGAGCCGAGCCAGCGTGCTCTTGCCCGCCTGCCGTGCACCATTGAGGGTCACGACTCGAGTGTCGGTCAGTGCTTCAGCGACGAGGTTCTGGGCTTTACGGGGCACTAGGTCCTGGACTTGGTCCACTACAGCAGTATCGCAGTTCGAGGCTGTTCTGTGGTCATCTGGTCGCATAAACTGCGGACATCTGGACGCAAGTTCATGGTCAGATGGCCGCATAGTGCGTGGTCGTCTGGCCGTTCCCAACGGAGCGCGCCGCGAGCGGTGGAGGCGACGCGTCCATCATGGCCTCGCTTCACGAACCACGATTCCGAGAATCATGCCTGTCATGCGGATCACCTCTTCCTTCCTTGTGCTGGGGAAACGCGGCGACCCCAGCCGCTACGTCCCTGAGGACTTCTGAAGACTGTAGGCGACTATGCGCGACTATCGCTGACTGTTGGCAAAAATTGTCGATCCTTGTATATCGCTAATTTAGCGGCATCACTAAATTAGCGATTAGCGCTAATTTAGCGACCGTATGACGCGCCGGACAGACCAGTCCGCTAGCCTCAGGTCCAATGGATAGCGCGGAAGAATTGGCGGCGGACCAC
The DNA here is from genome assembly GCA_019245115.1 of Streptosporangiaceae bacterium. Lineage (GTDB taxonomy): Bacteria > Actinomycetota > Actinomycetes > Streptosporangiales > Streptosporangiaceae > JAFARZ01. The sequence goes on from JAFARZ010000261.1 coordinate 4,402, forward strand.
GCGCGCTTGGCGCTGGGGCAGCACCCAATGCCTTGGGCTTTAGGCTTTTACGCCTTGATGGGCGGTTTCCCTGCTGGTAACGGATCGTGGCCGCCGCCGTTTTCCGGGCACGGCCGCGGACGGCGTGACGGGCCTGCGGCGAGCTGACTTCCGCAGGACAGGCGGGTGCT
>JAFARZ010000271.1 GCA_019245115.1 Streptosporangiaceae bacterium
AGGCGTGGACGTCGTGGCGGTGGCCGGGCCGACCCCGTCCGGGCGGCGGATCGCGGCGATCTGCGGCGAGACCCTCAAGCCGGTGAGCCTGGAACTGGGCGGGAAGTCGGCCGCGATCGTGCTCGACGACGTGGATCTATCCGCCGCCGCGGTGGAGCTCGGCTGCCTCTGTTTCGCCAACTCCGGCCAGGCGTGCTTCACCATGTCCCGGGTGCTGGCCCCGCGGAGCCGGTACGACGAGGCCGTCGACGCGCTGGCCTGGCAGGCCTCGGCGCTGGTCGTGGGCGATCCGATGGCCGAGGAGACGACCATGGGACCGCTGGCGGGCCCCCGGCAGCGAGTCCGGGTGGAATCGTGCGTCACCGCCGGGGTCACCGAGGGCGCCCGGATCGTGGCCGGCGGACGCCGCCCGGCCACGCCGGTGCGCGGCTACTACTACGAGCCCACCGTGTTCGCCAACGCGGACGCCGGGATGGCCATCGCCAGGGACGAGATCTGGGGCCCGGTGGTGGCGGTGATCCCCTACGAGTCCGAGGCCGAGGCCGTCGCCATCGCCAACGACTCCAGTTACGGGCTGGCCGGCAGCGTGTGGACCGACGATCCCGAACGAGGCCTGACGATCGCCCGCCGCGCTCGGGTAGGGACGTTCGGGGTGAACCTGTACGTGCCGGATATCGGGGCGCCCTGGGGCGGCCGCAAGGCGAGCGGCATGGGCAGCGTGTACGGGCCCGAGGGGCTCGACACCTACCTGGCCACCAAGTGCGTGTTCCTGCCCGCCTGACGCAAGGAGGGCCCCGCCTGGCGGCGGAACCCTCCTGCTGGTGCTGCTGGCCGCGCGTCAGGCGGGGTGGCCGACGCCCAGGTCCAGGTCCTCCTGGTGCGCGTCGGCGGCGGCCTCCTCGGCGTGCCGGAGAGTCCGCTCCGGGCCCAGGCGGCTGTTCACGCCCCAGTAGAAGACGATCAGGCTGAACACCGCGATGTAGCCGAGATCCCACCAGAACGGCAGGTGGTGGGTGACCTTGATGCCGAATATCGCCGGGTAGGGATTGACGTAGCTGCCGCCGAAGAGGGAGAAGATGGTCAGGCCGATGATCCACGGGATCGCGAACGAGCCGGCCCGGAAGTCCAGCGGCTCCTGGTTCGGGTCCAGCCGGCGGGCGACGATGTAGAGGATCAGGAAGAAGGCCACGGCCAGGTCGAGCTTGACCACGTTCGCGGTGCCGCTCCAGTAGATGATGAAGCCGGAGACGATGAAGCTGAACGGGGCGATGATGTTCAGGATCGGCGCCTTGTACGGCCGGATCCGGTCCGGGTCGCTCTTGCGCAGCGACACCGCGGCGACCGGCGCGAAGCTGTACATGAACGACGACGCCGCGGTGATGGCCGCGACCAGCCCCGCCCAGCCGCCGAACGGCAGGAACAGGATGCAGCCGAAGATGCCGCCGAAGATGATGCTGAACCAGGGCACGCCGCGTCGGTCGATGCTGGCGAACACCGGCGGCACGAAGCGGGTCTTGGCCAGCGAGTAGGATAGCCGCGAGGCGGCGCTCACGTAGACCAAGCCGGTCCCGGCGGGCGAGACGATCGCGTCGATGATCAACACGGTGCCGAGCCAGCCCAAGCCCACCGAGGTGGCCAGGGTGTAGTAGGGACCGAAGGTGCCGGCGTTGCCGAACGGGTTGGCCCAGCCGTGGGCGATGTTGGCCGGGTTCAGCGCGCCGGTGAAGCACAGCTGCAGGAGGATGTAGATCGCCGCGCCCATCAGCATGGAGCCGACCACCGCGAGCGGCACGTCGCGCTTGGGGTTGCGCGCCTCGCCGGCCAGCTGGGCGGCCTGCTCGAAGCCCTCCAGGGCGAAGACGACGCCGAGCGGGATCGCGATGAAGACGCCCTTGAAGCCGAACGGCATGAACCCGCCGCCCGCGGTGAAGTTCGAGGTATGGAAGACCTTGGTCATGATGAAGATGATGGTGATGATGGGCACCAGGATCTTCCAGTACATCGCGACCGTGTTGGTCCGGGCCATCCACCTGATGCCGAACAGGTTCACCGCCGTGAACAGGAACATCATGGCGATCGCGACGACCAGGCCCTTACCGGTGAGCAGGCCGGACGAATTCACCAGCCCGTGCCAGAGCTTGGCGTCGACGTACCCGAGCGTGGCCTCGACCTCGATCGGAGCGACGGCCATCGCCTGCAGGTAGGAGAAGGTCCCGGCGAAGAAGCCGCCCAGCGTGCCCGCGTGGATCCAGGTGAACCGCGCGGTGCTGCCGGAGATCGGGTAGGTGGAACCGAGCTCGGCGTAGATCAGCGCGATGCCGATCAGCAGAATCACGCCGATAACCCACGAGATAATGGCCGCCGGGCCCGCGACTTTGGACGCGTTCAGGGTGCCGAGCAGCCAGCCGGATCCGATCACGGAACCCGCCGAGACCATGAACAGCGGTAGCAGCCCAACGTCGCGGCGGAGTCTTGGCGGGACCTCCGAGAGGTCTGCGTTACTCATCCCATGCCCTCCTGGTTGAGTGATAGCTGGCGGATCCGTTTTCCGGCCCCACTATCTGGAGTATGCAGAAACGTTACATAACGCCTGGTCACCGCTTTGTTTGGCGATGTTCCAGACGATGCGTGGCAGCACCCTAGCACCGCTCGCGCGGAAAGTCGCCTATTGACAAAAACGTATTTCTGGGTATGTTTTCCCGCCGCTTACCTCAAACGGCCCAAACAGTTCTCCCACATTCTGGGAAAGCTGTTTGGGCCGTTACCAGATGACGTCAAGGGCAGGCCGGTGTAGCGCGAGCACGTGCTCATGAGTTTCCCGTTCGGCCACCAGCCGCGCCTGTCCGTCCCGGCAGAACACGATCGGCGGCCGTAGCGCACCGTTGTAGTTATTGGCCAGCGTGTAGGTATACGCCCCGGTAACCGGCACGGCGATCAGGTCGCCGACCTTCGGCGCGGGCAGCGGCAGCTTGTCCACGAGCAGGTCCCCCGACTCGCACTGGCGACCGACCAGTTGCACGGTCTGGTCCGGCGGCGTGGTCATTTTCGTCGCGGCCGCCGCCTCGAAGCCCTGGCCGGTCAGGGCCGCGTCGAGGTTGTCGGCCATGCCGCCGTCCACCGCGACGAACGTGCGGCCAGTGTGCTTGACCGTGCTCACCCGGTACAGCGTGACGCACGCGCGGGCGACCATGGACCGGCCGGGCTCGATCACCAGCTTGGCGCCGGCGGGCAGGCAGGCGCGGGCGGCGGCGGTGATGGTGTCCAGGTACTGCTCCACCGTGGGGGCGTCGTCGGTGAGGGTGTACCGGACGCCGAGGCCGCCGCCGACGTCGTAGACATCGAAGGTGCCCAGCACGGCGACCGCCTCGACGGCGCGGGCGAACGGTTCGGTGTCCAGGATCTGCGACCCGATGTGCAGGTGCAGCCCGTCCAGCTGCAGCTTCTGGCTGGC
>JAFARZ010000329.1 GCA_019245115.1 Streptosporangiaceae bacterium
AGCACCCGCCTGTCCTGCGGAAGTCAGCTCGCCGCAGGCCCGTCACGCCGTCCGCGGCCGTGCCCGGAAAACGGCGGCGGCCACGATCCGTTACCAGCAGGGAAACCGCCCATCAAGGCGTAAAAGCCTAAAGCCCAAGGCATTGGGACCGCCCGGGCATCCAGTGTTCACCGAGCACCCCAGCCATCCCCTACACCCGGGACAGCCTTTAGGCGCGGGTGCCGGCGGTGATCATGTCAGCCAGCCGCCGTGAGCTGGTGACTGGCCTGATGTAGAGCGTCTGCTCGCCTATCGCGTAGTAAGTCTCGAGCACACCCTGCGACCAGCGCAGGTTGCCCCGATGGTTCCAGCGGATCCCCGGCGCGATCATGACTATGAATCCGTGGTCTATCTGGCCGATCTGCCTTTCTGGCATGTGCGGATCCTTTCTCACGATGATGACGGTGGCTATCTGCGTGCGGGAATGCCCCACAGCACTTGCTTCCAGTGCCCGCCATTGCTGTAGATGGCACTGTCGGTGTGTATCTTCGCCGCGCGGCCGGCGAAATGCGCCGCGGCAATGTGCTTTCTCGCGTCGCCCATCTTCCGCATCGAATCCAGGCTGTCCCATGCGGAGATACTGATGACCCGTCGCGGCGCCGACGCCGTTGCTCTGGTCGGCCCATATGGTGCGGCGGCAGTCGGTCGCGGCGCCCCGTGACAGCGGTCGCTGACCGGCCGGCTCCTGCTGAGGCCGGAAGGCCGGCCAGTCACAGCCAGCCCGACTCGTTGGCTATCCGGATGGCGTCGGCCCGGTTGCGGGCTCCGGTCTTCGCGATCGCGCGAGACAGGTAGTTGCGCACCGTTCCTGAGGTAAGGCAGAGGCTCGCGGCGATCTCCGCCGTGGTGGATCCCTGCGCGGCCACCCGGAGCGCCTCCGCCTCCCTGGTGGTGAGCGGGCAAGCCGGGCTGCTTATCACGCTGAGCGAGAGACGCGGGTCAATGACCTTGTTGCCGGTGGCGATCTGCCGGACCGCCTCGGCGAGGAATTCCGCGGGGCAGTCATGGACGAGAAATCCGTGGACATTTGCCGCGATGGCCCGCCGCAGATCACGCATGCTCCGGCCCGCGCTCAAGATCGCGCAGCGGCAGCCAGGAAGCGCGGCGTACAGCACGCGCGCGATAGCGATACCGTCATGGCCGGGGAAAGCGGCGGCCACCAGCGCGACGTCTGGGCTAAATTCCAGTGCCGCGGGCAAAACGTCCTCTCCGCGTTCCACGACAGCGATCAGCTCGATATCGATCTCCCGGCTGAGAAGAGCCACAAGGCCCTCCCGCGTCAACGTCGTCGGCTCCGCGACGAGTGTCCGGATCACCCTCGATCCCCTCATTGCCATGCTCGCGGTCATCGGTTCTCTGGTATGAGAGCCGGACGGGAGCGAGAACAACAACTAGGAGCCCGCTGAATTGGTGCCGCTTGCCGCCGGTCGTTTCAGCGCTTGCGGCCTACCGCACACCACAGGAACGACCGGCTCGTATCGCCGGTTTCGTGGTCCGGCTGCCATTCCTCGACCCGGACCAGCCCGGGCGCTACCAGGTCGGTGCCTTCGAAGAACCGTGCCACCTGGTCACGTCTGCGGTAGGTGAGCTGCTGCTGGATAAGACGTCCCGTGACGTTCTCAAGGCCCTGCTGCGTACTGTCGTCGAGGATGTCGGACGCCATGTGGGACAGGGCGATGTAGCTGCCGGAAGGCACGGCGTCGAGCAGCTTCGCCACGATCCCGTACGGGTCGTCGGAGTCCGGTATGGCGTGCATGATGGAGATCAGCGTGATGGCGACCGGCTCGCTGAAGTCGAGCAATCGCCTGGCCTGGCTGAGGATCGTGCCGGTGTCGCGGAGATCTGCGTCGATGTATTCGGTGGCGCCCGCCTCGTGGCTGGTTAGCAGCGCGCGGGCGTGGGCGAGCACGATCGGGTCATAGTCGACGTACACCACGCGGGTCTGCGGCGCGATTTCCTGGGCGACCTGGTGAGTGTTGCCCGAGGTCGGGATGCCGGTGCCGATGTCCAGGAACTGGCGCATGCCCGCCTGGCCGGCGAGGTAGCGGACCACGCGGCCGAGGAACGCGCGGTTAGCGCGGGCGGTGAAGACCGTCGCCGGGGCGATTTTGAGCACTGCCTCGGCGGCCGCGCGGTCGGCCGCGTAGTTGTCCTTGCCGCCGAGCAGGTAGTCGTACACCCGGGCCTGGTTCGCCACGCTGGTGTCGAATGGCAGCGGCCCGGCCTTGCTCACGATGGCGCCGCTCGGCGCCGCTGGCTCGTCGCTGGTCATCGGAGTGCCTTTCATGTCTCATTGATGACTTGCTCGATGTAGTCCCTGGTGGCCGCCGGGGTCAGGGCCTCGCCGCTGAGCTGGTCGACGATCTCCAGGTAGTGCTCGACATCCGAGCGCTGCCCCAGGTAGATGGCGCTGGTGAGCTGCTCGACGTAGACGATGTCCGGCAGGTACTGCTCGTTGAAGCGCAGCAGAGAGAAAGACCCGCCCGCGCCGGCGTGCCCGCCCCGGGCGAACGGGACGACCTGGATGGTTACGTTCGATAGCCTGCCCGCCTCGATGAGGTGGCGGAGCTGGGCGCGCATCACCGTCGGGCCGCCAACCGGACGGCGCAGCACCGCTTCGTCCATGATCGCCCATACCCGGGGCGGCGCCGGCCGGGTGAGGAGGTCCTGGCGCTTGCGGCGCAAGGTGACGCGCCGCTCGATCTCGGCGGCCGGCGCGGCCTGGTGGCCGAGCCTGGTGACGGCCTGCGCGTACTCCTCGGTCTGAAACAGGCCCGGCACGAACTGGATCTCGAAGCAGCGGATGGTCGCCGCCGCGGACTCGAGACCGAGGTATGTCTCGAACCAGTCGGGCAGGATGTCGCTGTACCTTGTCCACCAGTCCGGAGCGCTGGACTGCCGGGCCAGGGCGAGGACCTCCGACCGCTGTTCCTCGCCGGTCACACCGTACAGGGTGAGCAGGTCCTCGACGTCGCGGATCTTGAATCCGACCCGTCCGTTCTCCAGCCGGCTGATCTTGGACCGGGACGCGCGGATCTCATAGCCGGCCTTCTCCGCCGGAATCCCGGCAAGCTCACGTAGGCGCCGCAGCTGGGTGCCGAGCAGCATGCGCAGCACGGTTGCTTCAGCCGGAGGTTCCTCTTCGCCGTGCTTGGGGTCATCCGGCCCGACCGTGTTCATTACCGCTCCAATGGCTGCCCGGCCTCGACATTGCCAGGTTCCAGGCAGCGTCCGCTACCGGTCTGGCGGGCCCTACGCCAGGTCGTCAAGCGCGCCGTCTTTCACCCCGGCCAGAAATGCGCTGATCTCGGCGCGGGTGCAGACCAGGACCGGCCCTGACGGGTGCCGGGAGTCGCGCACGGCGATCGTGCCGTCAGCCAGCGGCGCGACCTCCACGCAGTTCCCGCTCGGGTTGCTCTTGCTGCTCTTCCGCCAGGCCACCCGCAGCTGACCGGCGGGTACGCCATTAGTGGCCGGCATCTATGTTTCCTCCTTGTTAACTGTAGGAACACATCAGGCGGAACGCAGGCTATCAGTTACCCGCATAGTGCATCACATTGCAAACATGAACGTGTGTAATTGCAGAAATATGCGTGCCATGAGCCGATGCCGGGCAGCAGGGCACGCGCCCCCGGTCTGTGCGATCGGAAGCGGCAGAACGGATCGTACTGCTATAATCCGGCAGGTAACTCACCAGCCCGGCTTTCAACGCATCCCCACAGCGCCCATCATGAACAGCTGGGTGACTCCGGACACGGTTGTAAGCCCGTTCGGGTTGTCGCAGCCCTGCAGGCCCGTCAGCGGGAAAGTATTGGTCTGTTCCGCACGCATAGCGGGCACATGGACCGGCCATCTCGGGGAAGAAAATAGCCCTTCGGAAGAAAAGGCGTCGGAAACCGGCGCCCAATCTTCCGCGAAGCTCTTTTCTTCCGCGTCATCCACCGCAGCCGCCGGGTTGCGCGGACGGCCGCCGTTGCTGCCGACGACGATGAAGCTCGCGTCGTACGGCATGTAGGTCAGCCCTGAGGTCCGCCGCTTGCGGCTCTTCGCTCCGACGTGGTCCAGCAACAGCATCGGCGGATGGCCCGGAAGGTGATGACCGACCCGGCCCCTGGTCGCCTGGTACAAGGCCACGTGAATCCGCATCAGGTGGCTCCGCATTCTCCTCACCAGTTATATGTAAACCAGAATGGCGCTGGAAACCACCGCCGTTCGCGGTAAAGATTTAAAATATCTTTCTCAGAACGGCGGTGGTTTCTCCCCACATCCATCTCTGCCGTTTGATCGGAGAGGTGTCGTTCCTGCTGGCGGCTGCTTCCGGTCCTAGTGGCTCGTGGGGGTCCGGGGCGGCGAGCCGCCGCACCGCGTGGTCGCCGGTATCACGGCCGCCAGCCGCCTTGCGTGGGCTTGCGTGGGATCACGACACAAGAGTCATCTTGACACTCTTCAGGTGGCTATGTTTATCTTTCTACATATATGTTCTAATTGGTCAGTAGCCCTCAAATTGGCGCGAATTCAATGACGATTATATGAGGCATTTCCGGCGCCGGAGAAATGCCTTTTAGCATCTTCGAGGACCGATGCTCACTGATTCACAGCGCGATGTGCTCCTGGCGCGGCTGCGCCAGAACCGATCGGACGCCGCCGGCTCTCGCGATCCCGGGCAGATCCCAGCCCGGCGCACCGGGCTGACCGAGCTGCCGCTGTCCTACGCACAGGAGCAGGTCTGGTTCATGGACCGGTTCGCTCCTGGACAGGCGAACTACAACATCCCGTACGCGATCCGCGTGCGCGGGCCGCTCGACCCCTCGGCGCTGAGGCAGGCGCTACTGATGCTGACCGAGCGGCATGAGGCGTTGCGGACCCGGCTGGTCCCCAGCGACAGTGCCGCCGGCGAAGGCGGAGCGAAGCAGGTCATCGACCCGCCGGCGCCGGTGGCGCTGGCCACCGAAGACCTTGGTGGGTTCGATCCCGCCAGGCGGGACGCGCGAGTGCGGGAGTTCATCCACGCCGAGGCGATGCGGCCCTTCGATCTGGCGGCGGGCCCGCTGCTGCGGTGTTCGCTCGTCCGGCTGGCGCCCGATGAGCACCTGCTTGTCGTGGTGGTGCACCACGTGATCTTCGACGGGTGGTCGGTCGGGGTGTTCGTGCGCGACCTGGCGGCCTTGTACGCGTCCGCGGTAACCAGAGAACCTGCCCGGCTGGCCGAGCTTCCGGTTCAGCTCGCCGACTACGCGATGTGGGAACGGGAGCGCATCCAGGGCAGCATGCTGGCCGAGCTGGCCGCCTACTGGCGGCGGGCGCTGGACGGATTCGAGACGCTCGAGTTCCCCACCGACCGGCCGCGCCCGGTTGTCGACAACTTCGCCGGCGCCCTCGCCGAGCGCACCACCGGCACCGCGCTGCTGGCGGGCCTGCGCGAGCTGGCCCGCCGGGAAGGCACGACGCTGTTCGCCACCGTCCTGGCCGGCCTACTGGCCCTGCTGAACAGGTACACCGGGCAGACGGATCTGGTGGTGGGCACGGTCAGCGCCAACCGGGGCCGACCCGAGCTGACACCGTTGATCGGGTTCCTGGTGAGCACCCTCCCGATCCGGTGCGACGCCTCGGGGGACCCGCCGTTCACCGGCCTGCTGGCCCGGGTGAAGGAGACCTTCATCGGCGCGTTCGCCCACGCCGAACTCCCGTTCGGCACGCTTGTCGACACCCTCAAGATCGCCCGCGACGCCAGCCGCGCACCGGTCTTCCAGATCGCCTTCACATACGCCGAGCCCGACGAAACCCCGGTCATCGCAGCGGACGTGGACTTCACGCTCACCGGCCTGGTGCGCGGCACCGACGCCGCGAAGTCCGACCTGACCTTCGCCGTCGAGGCGCGCAGGGACGGGCTGTGGATCGAGTGCTCGTTCAAGACTGCACTGTTCGACGCCGCTACGGTGGAGCGGCTGCTTGGTCACCTGGAGACGCTGCTGGGCGGCGCGGTCGCCGATCCCGGTGCGCGGCTGTCGGAGCTGCCGTTGCTGACCGAGGCCGAGGTACGCGCCGAGCTCATGGACTGGAACGACACCGCCGGCCCGGTGCCGCCCGGCTGCGTGCACGAGCGATTCGAGGAGCAGGTGTCACGCACGCCCGACGCGGCCGCCGCTGAATACGGAGGCGAGCTCCTCAGCTATGCGGAGCTGAACCGCTGGGCGAACCAGATCGCCCAGCGGTTGCGCGGTCTCGGGGTTGGTCCCGAGGTGCTCACCGGCGTGTGCATGGGGACCGGGCCGCGGCGGCTGGCCGCCCTGCTGGGGATCTGGAAGGCAGGCGGCGGATATGTGCCGCTGGACCCGGGCTTGCCCGCGGAGCGGCTGTCCTTCATGGTCGCCGACACGGGCATGACCGTGATCCTTGCCGACGATGCCAGCGCGGAAAGCGTGCCGGAGGCGGCCCCGGTCACCGTGGTGGGCGTAGACGCGGAGTGGGACCAGATTACCGGTCTCGCTGGTGACAATCCGTCCGGTACCGGCGTCACCCCGGAGAACGCGGCGTATGTTATCTACACGTCCGGCACCGCCGGCCAGCCCAAGGGAGTGGTGATCGAGCACCGCAACGCGGTCAACTCCCTGCACAGCATGATCGGGCACTGGCAGATCCGCCCAGGCGACGCGATGCTCCAGTTCGCCTCTCTGGCTTTCGACGCGTCGGTCGAGGACACGTTCATGCCGCTGCTGGCTGGCGCGCGGGTGGTGCTCGCGCCGGCCGGGACGTTGCATTCGCCGGACCGGCTCGCCAGGCTGCTGCTCGATGCCCGGATCGGATTCCTCAGCCTGACCCCGGCCGTGCTGGATCTGCTGCCGGCCGGCGAATACCCGGACCTGCGGGTGCTGATGGCAGGCGGGGACGAGCTGCCGGCGGAGGTCGCCCGCCGCTGGATACGCCCCGGCCTGCGGCTGGTCAACGTGTACGGCCCGACAGAGACCACGGTCAACGCCACATACGCTGAGCTGGACGGTGCCGCATTGGCCTGGGCCTCCGGCCACGGCGCTCCCCGGAAGCCGCTACCGATAGGATTTCCCGCCCGGCCGAACTACCGGGCCTACGTGCTTGACCCCCACCTCAACCCAGTGCCACCCGGGCTGGCCGGGGAACTGCACATCGGCGGTGCCGGCGTGGCCCGCGGTTACCTCAACCGGCCCGGCCTGACCCGGCAGCGGTTCATCCCTGACCCCTTCAGCCCCGGGCAGCGGCTGTACAAGACCGGAGACCTGGTCCGCCGGCGCCCGGACGGCAGCCTGGTGTTCGCCGGCCGGATCGACAACCAGGTCAAGATCCGCGGCGTCCGGATCGAACTCGGCGAGATCGAAGCGATGCTGGCCAGCCACCCAGCCGTCGCACAGGCTGTCGCGACCGTTGTCACCGGCCCAGCCGGAGAGCGGGAAATCGCCGCCTACCTGCGCCCCGTCCCGGACCGCCAGCTCGATGCGGCCGCGGTCCGCGCCCACGTCGCCCGCACGCTGCCCCCGGCCATGATCCCGGCCCACCTGATCACCGTGGAGACCTTCCCGCTCAACGCCAGCGGCAAGATCGACTTCAAGAAGCTCCCCGCGCCGGTGCGAAAGCGGAGCCGCGGGCAGGAACCGGCCGCCACCCCGACGGAAAGCGCCCTGGCGGCCCTGTACGCGACGGTGCTCGGCACGGCGGGGCCCGGTGTCACCGACAGCTTCTTCGACCTCGGCGGCACCTCCCTGACGGCGATGCGCCTGGTGCACATGATCGGCCGCGAGACCGGCGTCGACCTGGCCGTGACCGAAGTGTTCCTGCATCCCAGCGTGCGGGACCTCGCGGCCAGCATCGACGCGGTCAAGAGCGGTGCCGCGCGGCAGACGGCCTCCGGTCCGCTGGTCGAGCTGACCGAGGGCGCGGCCGGGCCGCCCCTGTTCCTGATCCACGCGGTCAGCGGCACCATCTCCGCCTACCCGGCGCTCGCCCAGGAACTGGCGGCCGCATTCAGCGTATCCGGCCTCCAGTCGCCCGGCCTGGACGTGATCGATGCCATCGGCGCCTCGCTCACCGATCTGGTCGCCGACTACATGCGGCGGATCCGCGCCGTCCAGCCGGCCGGACCGTACCGGCTGGCGGGCTGGTCGATGGGCGGCGTGGTCGCGTTCGAGATCGCCCGGCGGCTGGAGCGGGCAGGCGCCGATGTCGGGCTGCTCGTCCTGCTCGACGCGCCGTTCGCCATCCCGGCCGGCCACGTGCCCGCCGACGACGAGCTCGCGGCGCGTTTTGTCGCGGACGCGATGCAGAGCCTGGGGCTGGACGCCGCGGCCGAAGGCCCAGGCCAATTTAGCGCCGCTGACGCGCCGGACCCGGCGGCCGTCTCCGCGGCCAGCCAGCTCGCCTGGCTGGCGGACCGGCTGGCCGGCGACGCCGCCGGAGGCGCCAGCGTACGGGCCGGGCTCGAGCGGCGGTTCGGGCTGTTCGCGGCGCACAGCCGGATGCTCGCCGGATACCGGCCGGGCGCCGAAGGCGTGAAAGCGCCCACGCTGATTGTGAGCGCCGCGGATTCGCTCAACGCTCCGGCGGCAGGGCAGTGGCAGAGCCTGCTGAGCGGCCCTGTGTCCGTCCTGCATGTGGCCAGCGACCATTACGCATTCCTGCGTCCCCCGCTGGTCGCCCGGGTCGGCTCCGCGATCCGCGAATGGCAGGAGGAACACGCCGATGGCAGGAGCGGCTCAACTCGTCACGACAACTCCTGACACGGCCTCGGGGTACTGCGCTCCGGTAGGGTCGAGTTCCCAGAACAGGCCGTTCTTGCCGAGCGGTGCGCTGGACGGCACGCGAACCCGCATATCGAACAACAGCGAGTGGCCAGGCAGGATGGCACCCGCGGGCCGGCAATTCAGCCGGTGGATTTCGGTCTGCCCGGATGGTGCGAGAGCCTCGGCCAGCAGCGGGCAGCCGCCGAAGCGTACCGCGATCGGGGACGCGTTCTGAAGGCGGATGATGAAACGGGCGACTTGACCGCGCTTGGCGGTGAGCGAGAAGCCCGGGCCATCGGGTGATTCGATGGCTGCCGTCACGTTCGCCGTGGTCCACGGCTGGGTCGTGGGCAAGGGCGGGGGCGCGAACGGCCGCACATCAATCGTGGCGGGCTGGCCCGGCGCGTCGCATGCGGGCACGGCGTTGTAGTTCACGTCGAGGCTGCCGAGTCCTTTCCCGAGGGTGACCCGTACCGCGCTCGGCGGTATTTGCGGTTTAGCCGACCCGGCCGCGCCGGGCACGCACCAGTTGCTCCAGTCGATGCTCAGTATCGCGGCGGAGCCGGGGGCGAGAGCGCGCAACATTGCGGCGGGTTCGGCCACCTCCGGGAAAGCGGGCGCCTGCACTGGCAGGTCGACCTGACGCTGTGCGGGCGCCCGCGGGGCGCCAGTCAGGCGCACCGTCGGGTAGCCGGTCAGGCGGCAGCGGCCGGGGCCGGTGTTGCGCAGCGCCACCGCGCCATCCCCGCCGGCCACACCAGCCACGAACTGGAACCCGGATCCGCTCACGCTCAGCTGCGCGGCGCGGCATGCGGGCGCTGGCGGGACCTGCGGTGGCTGGAGCTGGCTGGGCACCGCGTCATCCCAGGCGATGACGTGCTGGGAAGGCGCCGCGACAGTAGCCCGGCTCGGCGAGCATCCAGCGACGACGCCAGCACAAAGCAGTGGCAGCATCGCGGCCCGCCAGATGCCGGGCGTCCGGTGAGTCATCGCGCCGCCGCGGGCTTGGGCCCATGGACTTCCGTCGTCGTGCCACCGAGCCGTGCCATCAGGCTCTCGGCTCGCGGGGTGATCGCCGCCTGCTCTTGCGCGGTCAGGTTGCCGCACGGGTCCGTCGCCGGCGGGGCCGGTTCCCGCGGGCCGGGCGTCGCCGGGTAGAGGGTCGGCTGGAACTCGACCGCGACGGCCTGACGGTAAAAGGCCCAGTTGCCGTCGTAGACGGCCAGCTTCACGTCGTACCAGTGCGGCGAGGTGCCCGGGAACGTGTGCACCACCGCGGGACTCGTGGTCGCCAGGGTCGTGCCGTCGCCGAAGTCCCAGTAGTACTTCAGCCCCTTGGTTGTCCCGGCCGCGGTACGGCTGAATGACGCGTCGAACGTGACCGAGTTCGTCGTCGTCGGCTTGGCTGGGCCGGTCTCGAAGTAGGCGACCGGGTTCCGGGTCCTGGTTTCCGAGCCGCCGTAACCGCTGCGCTGGATGAGGTAGTCGGTCCAGGTGGCGGGCAGCTCGAGAGCCCGGCGGAGCTCTTCGGACGGCTGGTTGACGCCGCCGGGGCCGTGGGTGGTGCCGGAGGCCCAGTAGTTGAGGTGCTGGATCGTGTCGTCGCTGGTGTCGTAGCCGGCGTACTGGAACAGCGATGGCTTGCTGGTGTACGTCGTGGGGTACGGATTCTCGTTGCCGCCGACGACCGGGTTCGTGCTGGTGTCGTAGGCGCCCACCACGCCGTAGCCCGGGATGCCGCGGTTGATGAACGAGACCTGGTCGGTACGGCCGAGGTCGTCGTCGACCACCGGCGAGTACCGCGCGAGATCACCCGGCGTGTACGCGGGCACCGTCTGCGGCTCCGGGTCGACTGGCGTCGAACCCACCTGATCCAGGCGGAGCGGGTTCTCCAGCGTGATGCTGTAGTGATATTTCTGCCCGAGCACCTGGAAGGCCTGCTGCACGGCGTCGGCCAGCGCGGTCCGGAACGCGGTCTCGGCGGGCATGTTGTTCGCGATCCGCGCCCAGCCCGCGGAGGTCGCCGGGTAGACGTCGTTGGGGGTCAGCGGAACGGCGTTGATGTTCGTGTACCAGGGGCCGACGCCGCCGCCCGCGAGGTTGTTGAGGTAGTGCTCGGTGCCCCAGTGGTAGGCCGGGTACTCGATCCCGTTCTGGTCCATGTTCGCGACCATGACGTACTGCCCTTGCGGGCCGTCCGGGATCAGCCCGAGCGCGGTGCGGGTCACCTGGGTGCCGGCCGGGTAGGCGGCGGTCAGCCCCGACGTCAGCGTGACCGTTCCGGAGCCCACCGAGGTCACCAGGTGGCTCTCGTGGCTGCCGAACTGGTCGATCACGATCACCGAGCCAGGCGCGATGCCGTTGCTGGACGCCACGTTGATCGTCGTCGCTCCGGCGGCCGCCGCCGAGGTAAGGGTGGTCGGCGTGTCGGTTTGCGAGTACTCGCTCGACCCGACGAGCCCCGTCTCCTCGGCGTCGAACAGGCCCACCTTGATCGTGCGGGCCGGGTAGGTGTGGTTGGCCTGATACCACCGGAGCAGTCCCTGCAACTCGGCCATACCCATGGTGATGCCCGAGTCCGCGTCGAACGGCGAGCCGTTTCCCCAGTTTCCGCCGTGCATGCCGCTCATCGGCGTGGGGCTTCCGCTCTGTGATCCGCTGGCCACGCTCGTCCGTGTCGGGGTGCTGTCGTTGTGCCCGGAGATCAGCGCCACCTGACCGGGACACGACTGCCCGGGAATTGTCACGGTGGCGTCGTCGAGCTGCCATGGGTACGTCTGGTTGCCGGTTCCGCTGCAGCAGGGCTCGAAGTGATCCTTCGCGGTCAGGAAGCGCCCCATCGGGCCCATGTGATCGGGGGACGTGCTGGTGATCTGCTGTTTCCACCAGGCGTAGAACTCGTTCGCCCCGTTGTAGTTGGGCGGCAGGTTGTTGACGTCCGAGGGGCTGGCCGGCGGCCCGTCCGCTCCGGCGACCCGGGAGATGAACTGCGTCGCGGAGTAATACAGCTCCTGGTAGAGGAAGTTCGTATCGATCACCGGGTGGGCTGCCGCGGCCGGAGGCCCAGGCAAATTCAGCACGGTCGACAGGCCCGGCGTTACCGGCGCGCTCTGCGCCCGGGAAGCCCCAGGAACCACCGCGCACAAGGCCACGACCAGGACCACGACGACCGGAACGAACAGGCTGCGCATCTTCATGACCCCACCACGCCTTGTGCCGTACTGATCAGGCTGGCCGACTCGGCCGGGGTGAACGTCCCGCACGGGTTCGTGGCGGGCGCCGGGCCGGACGGCTTGCCGACCGCCACCGCCTGCCGGTACAGGCCCCAGCGGTTGCCCTGCCCGACCGCGAGTTTGACGTCCGCGTAGATGGGCGAACGGTACGTGTGCGTGACCGTCTCGCCGGCGGCGTGGGTGCCGTCGCCGAAGTCCCAGTAGTACTTCAGCCCGCGGGTGCTACCTTGGGCGTCCCGGGAGAAGCCGGCGTTGAAGGTGACCGTGAGGGCGGAGCCGGGCTTGACCGGGGTGGTCTCGAAGTACGCGACCGGAGAGCTCGGGTGCGCCGTGGCGCCCAGGTAGTGGTTCCCGGCGAGCAGAAGGCTCGTCCACTGGGCCGGTAGCTCGAGGGCCCGTTCGAGTTCCACGCTCGGCTGGCCAGGCCCGGCAGGCCCGTGCGGGGCGCCGCTGGCGAAGTAGTTCAGGTGCTCGATGGTGTCGCCGGTATAGCCGACGGGCTGCCCCTCGTTGACGTTGAACGTCACCCCGGTCGCGTGCGCGAAACGCAGCGGGTCCGCGAGCGTCACACCGGTGCCGGTCGCGCCGGCGGTCCCGACCGACGCGATCGCGTCATACTCGATGTTCGCGCCGGTGTCGACGAAGACCGGCTGCCCGGCGGCAAGGTTGCTGACGTCGGCGACCTTCACGTTCGTGGCGCCCGGGGCCACCGGGGCGGCCGTGGCGGTCATCCCGGCCACCGGGGTGTTATCGCCAATCTGGAAAGTCGTCTGGCTCCCCGCGTAGCCGATGATCGGCGTCGCCTTGATCGTCGCGCTGACGGACGCGGCGTAGGGGTTTTCATCGCTGTTGGAGTTCTTTACCCCGCTTGCGGTGAAACCGGGGATTCCTTTGTCGAAGAACGCCTGTTGGTCCTCGGTCGCGGTCGTGTCGTCCCGCACGGGGGAGAACGCCGCCTGGTCCGCGGGGGAGTAGGCCGGCTTGACCTCCAGCCCCGGGTACGGGTCCGGCGCCTGCCCGGTCTGGTTGAACCGGTGCGGGTTCTCCAGCGGCACCGAGAAGTCGTACTTCGCGCCCTGCTGGGCGAACCCGGCCGAGACCGCCGACTGCAAGTCCGCGCGGAACTGCTTGATCTGAGCGGAGTTCGCGGTGATCTCCGCGCCAGGCGAGCCCGGGCCGGTGTCCGGGTAGGCAGAGTTCGGCGCGGCCGGGGTCGCCTCGATGAACGTGAACCACGGGCCGACGCCGCCTCCGGTGATGTTGTTCCAGTAGAACTGGGTGCCCAGGTGGTAGGCGGGATAGTCAAGCCCGAGGGAGTCCATGTTGGCGAACAAGACGTACTGTCCCTGCGGCCCCTGCGGGATCAGGTTGTCCGCGTAATACTCCGAGCCTGTCCGGGAGAACAGGCCGTCCGCGGTGGTGCCGCGCGACGCGTCCAGCAGCGTGACCTTCAGGGTCCGCTCCGGGTAGGTCCCGGTCACCTCGTACCACCGGAGCAAGGCCTGGTATTCGGCCATGGTGAGCGCCACCCCGGAGACCCCGTCGTAGGCCCCCTCGTTGCCGAGGTTGCTGTCGGTGATATCCCGCCGGGCCGCGTCGAAGCCGTTGACCCCGCTGGTCGAGCCGGAGTTGATCTCACTGGCGATCCGGCTCGGCACCGGCGTCTCGTCCGGGTGCGCCCCCACGAGCACCCTCTCACCCGGGCAGCTACCGCCCGGAATGGTCACCTCGGCGTCGTCGGAGTCGAACTGATAGCCACCTGGCCGCCGGAAGTAGTGGTCGGTGACCGTCGCGGATCCGGCGAGCGGGCCGTTCACCTCGCCGCTGGTCAGCGTCTTCTTCCAGAACGCGAACAGTTCCTGCCAGCCATTCACGGTCGGCGGCAGGTTGAACGGTGAGGTTGGATCCTGCGGCGGCCCGTCGGCACCCGAGATCCGGTAGCTGAAACTCGTCGCCATCGTGTAGAGCTGGTCGTAGAGGTAGCCCCCGTCGATCAGCGGGATGGCCTGCCTGGCGGCCGGCGACGGGCCTCCGGCCGTGGCGCCGCTGGCATCCGCGCTGGCGAACAGCGGCATCGCGAGCGCCAGGCAGGCAACCACGGGCAGCCATGCCCGCGGCGGGAATGGCCGTCGGAAAGACCGCCAGAAGACAGGAGATACCTTCATCCTCAACACCCCAGCTTGTCGCACCGGTCATTCCTGACGCTTTTTGACATTTCCTGGTGCCTTTTGGCGAACAAGTTTTAGTCTAGAGAGACGCACTTAGCCTGACTACCCGCATCTGGGAGGGCCGGTGCCGGATCCGATACTGACCACGCACGCTGGCAGCCTGCCAAGGCCAGAGGACCTGATCGCGCTCAACGAGCGGCGGGCGGGCGACGATCCTCCCGACGAGGCGGAGTACCTGGGACTACTGCGGGCGGCGGTCGCGGACGTGGTTGCCCGGCAGCGCGCCATCGGCATCGACCTGGTCAACGATGGCGAGTACGGGCACTCCATGGGCCAGCGCTACGACTACGGTTCCTGGTGGACCTATGTGTTCCAGCGGCTCGGCGGGGTCGAGCTGACGCCGGTTTCGATCGCGGAGGTACGGTCGGCGAGGGCCAAGCCGGGCGAGATCGCGCTGGCGTCCTTCGGCGAGCGCCGGGATTTTCAGGCGTTCGCCGAGGTTACGCGGACCCAGGCTCCGGCGCCTCGGTGCCTAACCGCAACATGGCGGTCCCGGTCTGCCGTGCGCCGATTACCTACCAGGGGCACGCGGACGTGCAGCGGGACATCGCGGACATGAAGGCCGCGATGGCGGCCACCGGGGTGTCCGACGGCTACCTGAACTCAGTGGCGCCGGCGAGTTGCGCCCGGTTCGGCAACGAGTACTACGCCGACGACGAGGAGATTCTGGCGGCCTGCGCGGACGCGATGCGCGAAGAGTACACGGCGATCATCGACGCGGGCCTGATCCTCCAGCTCGATGACCCGGCGATCGCGGAGAACTGGGATCAGATCAATCCGGCACCGAGCGTGGCTGACTACCGGCGCTTCACCATGAAGCGCGTCGAGGCGCTGAACTACGCGATCCGGGGACTGCCGCAGGACCGGATCCGGTTCCACCTGTGCTGGGGAAGCTGGCATGGCCCGCATACCACCGACATCCCGATGGCCGACATCATCGACGTCATGCTCGCTATCAACGCGGGCACGTACCTGTTCGAAGCGGCCAACGTGCGACACGAGCATGAGTGGAAGGTCTGGCGGGACGTGAAGCTGCCCGCCGGCAAGGTCATCGCGCCCGGCGTGATCAGCCACTCGACAAACGTCATCGAGCACCCCGAGGTCGTCGCCGACCGGATCCTCCGGTACGCGGAGGCGGTCGGTCCCGGGAATGTCATCGCCTCCACCGACTGCGGCCTCGGCGGCCGCGTCCACCCGCAGATCGCCTGGGCGAAGCTGGAGGCCCTCGTCAGGGGAACCGAGCTCGCGACCCGCCAGCTAGGCGCGCAGGCCTCCTGAAGGTCCTGGGCGCGTGCCGTATGTCTGTGACGCGGTTGTGACAATCTCAGGACCGGTTCATGACATCGGTGCCGTGTAGTCAGGGGCAGCGACACGGACATAATGGCAGGTGATGGCTACCGTACTGCTGGTCGAGGACGATCCGGCCGCCCGGCAAGGCCTGGAGCTGGCTTTGCGCCGTCTCGGCTACGGGGTTCGTACCGCCGAGACAGGTGAGGCGGCGCTTCGCGACTTCCGCGACACCGCCGCGGACGTCGTGGTGCTCGACGTGATGCTCCCGGGACTGGACGGCTTCGAGGTATGCCGGCGGCTGCGCCGCGGCAGCGACATCCCGGTCATCATGCTGACCGCACGGGGCGACGACCTGGACATCGTCGGGGGCCTGGAGGCCGGGGCCGACGATTATGTCGTGAAACCGGTGGAACCGCGCGTGCTCGACGCCCGCATCCGCGCGGTGATACGCCGGACCGCTCTGACTGGCTCGCCAGCGGAGACCTACGGTGAGCTCATGATCGACCGCGGCTCGCTGATCGTCCGGCGAGCCAGCCGGGATGTCTCGCTGACCCCTACCGAGCTGAGGCTGCTGCTGGTCCTGTCCGGCTCGCCGCGGCAGGTGTTCTCGCGTGAGCAGCTTCTCGGCCTGGTCTGGGAGCACGATTATCTGGGGGACTCCCGGCTGGTGGACGCGTGCGTGCAGCGACTGCGGGCCAAGATCGAGACCGACACTTCCCAGCCGCGCTATATCCAGACGGTTCGCGGGTTCGGGTACCGGTTCGGACCGGTATAACCACGGACAGGAGGGACATCCGGTGCGAAGGCGCCTGATCGTCGCGTTCATCGTCATCGCGCTGCTGTCAGCCGTTGCCTCGTCATGGTTCCACACCTTGATAGAGGCTTACCGCCTCCCCGGCTGGCTGGATGAAGTGATTTTCGGGCCTGGCTGGCTGCGGAACCTGGTACACACCCTTCCCGGGCAGCCAGCACCCCACCCGATCCGCCACACTGCTCTGGTCTTCTTCGGGGTGGAGGCCGGGTTGCTGCTCGCGATGATCGCCGCTCTTGCCATCACCGCTTCCCGCCGGGTTCTGCTGCCCGTCCGGCGGCTGGCCCATGCCGCGACGCGGATGTCCGGTGGTGACCTGTCGGTCCGGATCGAGCCGCAGCGCGTGGACGAACTCGCTCAGCTGGTCACCTCGTTCAACGGGATGGCTTCCGCCTTGGAGGACAAGGTGGGTGAGCTGGAGCGGATGGCGGCGCACGCCCGCCAGTTCGCCGGCGATGTGTCCCATGAGCTGCGGACCCCGCTGACCGCGATGACGGCGGTAACCGACATCCTCCACGAGCACCCGGAGCTGACCGGGGACGCCGCGGCGGCCGCGGGGCTGGTCCGGCAGGAGGTGCTCCACCTCAACCGGCTGGTTGAGGACCTCATCGAGATCTCCCGCTTCGACGCTGGTACCGCGCGGCTCGTGACCGATGAAATAGATGTCGCGAACGCCGTCGGCCAGTGCCTGCGAGCGCGGGGCTGGTTCAACGTGGGCACTGATGTGGCCGCGGGCCTGACCGCACGCCTGGACCGCCGTCGTTTCGATGTCGTCCTGGCCAACCTCGTCGGCAACGCCCTGCGTCATGGCGGGCCGCCGGTGACCGTGCGGGTCGGCATCCGGCCAGGCGGCGCGGGTGACGAGCAGCTGGCCATGGAAGTACGAGACCACGGCCATGGGCTGCCCTCCGCCGCGATCCCGTACGTATTCGACCGGTTCTACAAGGCCGACACGGCGCGGGCGCGTTCTGAGGGGAGCGGCCTGGGCCTGGCGATCGCCTGGGAGAACGCGCGCCTCCATGGCGGCCACATCCACGCGGCCAACCACCCGGACGGCGGCGCGGTATTCACCGTGAGCCTCCCGCTGAACGCGCCGGGATCTGTTCCGGCTGCTCGCGCATAGTCGGAGGCGCGGGCCCTCGGCCACGCTGTCGATCAACCGTGACACTCTCAGGACGGCGCGCGCACACCCGCGCCCGAGCCTGAGCCCCGCACTCACAGCGCACCACCACGCCTGCCCCATCCCGGCGCGATCCCGCACGCGACCCCGCACCGGCCCCCGGGAGATTTTGTCGCGCGGGGTTTCAAACCATTCCGGCACTCGTTCCGTATTTAAGGGTGGAGCGGCATGACACGCGGGCCCTCGGTCGGCCCGCGCTCCCAGGGAAGGATCTTTCATGCTCTCCAGGACCTCAGTGCGCAGGACTGGTCTCGGTCTCACGCTCGCCGCCGTGGCGATGGTGGCCGCCGCCTGCAGCAGCGCGTCAACTAGCAGTGCGCCGGCGGCCGCTGGTTCGACGGCCACCAGCTCCGCGCCGTCCGCATCGGGCTCCGGGGCGTCAAGCACGGCGGCCTCGAGCTCGGCGGCCTCGGGCTCGAGTTCGGCGGCCTCGGGTTCGACGCTGGCCCTGAAGACGGAATCAGGCAGCCCGGGCATCTGGCTCACGAACTCGTCTGGCCGGGCGCTGTACGCCTACACCAAGGACAAGGGATCGACCTCCGTGTGCTACAACGCGTGTGCCACGGCCTGGCCCCCGCTCCTGGCCACCGGTCCAGTGACCATATCCGGGAAGTACACGGTGCCAAGCGACCTGGGTACCACCACCCGGACCGACGGCACGAAGCAGGTCACGTACGGCGGCCACCCGCTGTATTACTTCGCGGGTGACACCGCTGCCGGCCAGACGAAGGGCCAGGGCATTGGCAAGGTATGGTTCCTCGTCGGGCCGGTCGCCAACATCATGAACGGCACGAAGCCGTAACGGCCGGCTGATCGCTGGCTCTACCTTGCGGCGGGCGGACGATGGATACTGTCGGCATGGACGAGACGACGGTGACACGCCCTGAGATTTCACCCGAGATCCGGGAGGCGGCGCGGGCTGCCGGTGGCGGGTGGCTCGATGAGGTCGTCGGTGACCACAAGCCGCCAGTGCCTCCCAGGTTCATCAAGGGAGCCTGGCGGCTCGACGCCAGCGGCGAACTGACCGGCGAGTATGTCGCCAACCCGGAATACGGGCGCCGGGAGATCCGCTGCCCGTACGCCGGCAGCCGCACCCGCGCCTGATTCGCGCCTGCAGGGTTTCACACAGGGCGTGCCCTCCCGTCATTCAGGGCGTGCCGTCCCGCCATTGAGTGCTTGCGTTCCCGCCATTCAACGTGGAAATTTCGTGCTGACTGGAAATTTACCGGCCGTATTCGTACATTAAATTTCCGCAGAGCACGAATGTTCCGCCTTAATCGGCACCTAATTCGAGGCTTATCGGACATCCAGGGCAATCCGCAGCGGCGTGAAGCCCGGGCCTTCGCTCCGGCTGTGCCGCTCCAGAATCGGCCATGTGCCCGGGCCGCCCGGCTCCAGAGCCGGGCGGCCCGTCTGCGTGTCTACATTGTCCGGGATATGCCGATTACTTTCTGTCGGACGTACAGGGTCGGTTACGGTACGACGTAGTTGACCGAGGTGCCCCAGTTGGCCCGGTCGTCCCTCGTCCCGCCGCAGGTTCGCAGCGTCAGCGTGAAGTCAGCGCCGGTGCAGTTCGGGAACTGGATGTACTCGTTGGCGAAATAGATCCTCCCGGTCCCGGGCAGGAACACGCCCTCGCTGTAGTCGCCCCAGCGCGGCCGGGTGCGGCCAGGGAATCCCTGGTACTCGGAAAAGCCGTCCTGCGGCGATTGGCCGAGGTCGGCGATGTTGATCGCCGACCCTAGTACGCCGTTCGACGAGCTGGTCAGGCGGCCGTAGGCGGTGCTGGGGAAGAAGCCCCCGTTGTCCGCCCCGGTAGGCCCGCCGTTTCCGGTCAGGGTGAACAGGACAATGGCCCGGCCGTTTCCGCCGTCCTGGTAGCGGAAGCCCTCGGCGGCAAGGGCCGACATCGTCAGGTCCTCGTGCTGTGGCGAGACATACGACTGGCTGCTGAGGCTGAAGACCCCGTGCCGGTCGAAGCCGCTGGTGCCGACGACCCAGTAGACGACGCCCTGGTGCGCCTCTGGGGCCTGCTCCGAGGAGAACGTCTGGTTGATTCCCGTCTCGGAGGAGGTCCACAGCTGGCCCTGAGCCTGCGAGGCCTGGGTGACGCCGTCGCCGTTGGTGGCGATCGCGCCCTCCGGACAGCTCGCGGGCGGCGGGGTGCCCGTGCTCAGGCCGGCCGCTCCGCATTCGTCGCCCAGCGGGATCGGGCCGGCCTTCTGCGCTGCCCGGCTTCCGTTGTTGTAGGAGAGCACGTTGGAGAACAGCTGACCGCCGAACTGTATGCGGCCGCAGGCGGCGCAGTTGCGGCTGTTCAGGCCATGCAGGCCGGTCCAGTCGAAGACGGCGAGCCGGTTGTCGCCCTGCCCGAGGAAGTCGAGAGTCGCGAGCATGAACGCGGAGCCGTCGTGACTGTCGTCGAACTGGGACGGGTCTGGCGGCTGCGCTGGAATCACCTGTATCCAGCACGTGACGCCGGGGCTCTGGGACTGGTTATCGGAGAAGCATGTGCCGTCGGGCGTCGGCAGCAGGCCCATGTTCTCGATGGCGACGTTGAAACCTACGTTCGGGCTTCCGTCGGGCTCGGTGACGGGCTGCCCTTCCTCCATCGCGTTCTTGTCAAACGCGAACTCCTGCGCTCCGTTGAAGGATCCGCCGCCCAGGCCAGGATTATTCGGGTTGAGCGGGAACTCGTCGTACATCATGAGGAACGCGTCTCGCGAGGTCGCGATCTTCGCGAAGTCGTTGAGCAGGTTAGGTGCTCCCGGCTCGGCCTGGTTGTAATTGGCGTTGAGGAAGTACACGTTGTAGGGGCCGAACGGGTTGGAGCCCACGGTCACCGCGATGGCCTCGAAACACTTATTGGCCACGCCGGCGAAGCAGCCCACGAACGGACCGCCGGACGCCTCGGTGCTGGCAGATGCGATTTCGGTGAAGAACCAGTGGCCGCCGTGGTCGGCGTCAAAGACGCACGAGGGATCCCCGCCGCTGCTCCAGCCGCGGCCGGTGAGTCCCATCACGGTGTCCAGCGGGATCGGTGCGGACAATCGATGCAAAGCTGTGTCGAAGACCATGATCTCGCCGATGTTGTTGGCCTCGACGACTTCGCCCCTTCCGGCACACAGGCCCTGGTCCGGGGGCTCGATGTCGCCCTGCGGGTTGGTGGGCAGCGTACCGCTGTCGACCGCGTTCAGGCCCTTGACGCCGACGGCGCCGCCCGCCGAAGAGCTGACCGTGTCGCAGCCAGGGCCCAGCGGCTGGCAGCTCACGGTCGGGACGGCGGCGCTCGCTGACCCGGAGGTGGAGCGGACCGCGCTGGCCCGCGGGAGCACGGGTAGCGGCATGGTGTGCTGCCCTGGCGCCTGGGCCGGCTGGCGGCCGGCAGCCGGCCCGGATGCCGAAGACTGAGTGGATGGCGTGCGGAAGGGGCCGGTGAGCAGGGAACAGCTCGCCGCGGCACATCCGGCCGCGGCCGGTCCGGTGAAGGTTGGCGGGAACTGTCCCAGGCTTGCCGGCGATGTGCCGCCCGGGGCCGAGGTGGCCGCGGCCCTCGATTGACCGCTGGCGGCGGGGGACGCGGGAGAAGCCGTCGCCGCACCAGAGGTGGTGGTGAGCAGCGCGACCAGCAAGGACAGCAGCGAAAGCACCGCGGCCGCCCGATGGAGGCGTTTGTTTCTCCTGTTTGGCATTAACCCTCCATTGCGGAATTACGCACCTCGGGGGACTGAGGCGCAGAATGCGGGCTCTCGACACCCGAGGTCCGTGCGGGGGGCCCGCGCAGCCGGCAGCGGCTCAAGCATCCGCTACGGCATAGCGCCGTTATCGTCCGGCGAGACGAACTGCCCGTCAACCCCCAGAAACGCACATTGATGGACAGGTGCGATCGGCCGGCTCCGGCTCACGAAGTTTTCACGGGCTTGTGGCCGCGCGCCGGCTCGCCGCCCCGGCCGGCGCCGTGGCCCCTCCCTCCATGCGGCACCCGCCTTTCACCTCCAATAGCGCGGAAATCTGGTGCTGCACGGAACTTTACCTGCCGAATTCGTACACTATTTTTCCGTCTAGCACAGATGTTCCGTCTTAATCCAAACCCTGTTCGTTCCTTACCGGACATCAAAGTCAATCCAGTAACACCGCGGCTCCGACCCGCAACTGGCCACACGCCCCCCAACGGGAGACAGACTATGGCTTTCAAGCCCAGTAAAGACGGTTTAAAGAGGCCCTAAAGACCGTCTGGCCGATCCTGGAGAGAGATCGCTTAACCGCTCCAGCTAGCTGGACAAATTCGTCTTTAGGTGGGGTAACCATGGCACCATCCTCATTCGCTTCGGAGGAAACAAATGTCCCGCACATCAGGTCAAGCTCCACTGCCGGCTCTGACCCGCCGGACCGTCCTCGCGGCTGGTCTCGGGGGCCTAGCCGCGGCCGGTGTCGCGACCGGTGTCGCGACCGCTGGCTGGGCCGCCCCGGCGGCCGCCGCGACGGCTCGTCCCCGGGGCCGGCTCCGGCTCTCTGGAGCCGGATCCGCGGCGGGCATGAACTGGACCGGCTGGACGCGGATCGCTCCTGGCATGGTCACCAGTAATGCGATGGCCTGTATCGCCGGCGTGTTCGGCTCCTCGGTGGCGGGCTTCCCGGTGTGGCTGTTCGCGACCGGCCAGGACAACAAGATCTACGCCAACACCAGCGGCGACGGCCAGAACTGGGCCGGCTGGCATGAGGTGCCTGGCGGCGGGCAGACCATGATGGCTCCGACCGCGGGCTTCGGCCCGAACGGCGCGCTGGTGCTCTCGGTCACCGGCCTGGACAACTCGATCTGGCTGAACAGCACCACCGACGGGGTCAACTGGACCGGCTGGTTCTCGATCGGCGGGCAGACGTTCACGTCCCCCCTCCTCGCCGAGCCGGGCGTGCACGTTTACGTGCCGGGAACCGTCGATGAGATCTTCGTGAACTCGACGACCGACCTGCAGAACTTCACCGGCTGGAACGTGGTGCCCGGCAACGGGCTCAGCGATGTCGCCCTGTGCCTTGACGGCTTCAACTTCGCCGCGGCAGGCGGGGCGGATGTGCTGTTCGCGAAAGGCCTGGACAACCGGATCTACTACAACCCGGTCGACGTCACCCCTGGCGTCTCGCCATCGATCGTCGGGAAGTGGACGGAGGTTCCCGGCGGCGGTCTTACCGATTCCGCGCCCGCGGTTGCGGGATTCTCCGACTACATCGATGCGCTGCTGTTCGTGAAGGGCTTCCAGGACCAGCGGATCTTCGTCAACCGGGCCGATGGGTACCCGAACTTCGGCGACTGGGAGGAGGTGCCGGGCGGCGGCCTCACCGATGTCTCACTGTGCGCGACGGGATTCTTCAATGACTTCGGCGAAGGACCCATCCTGCTATTTGCCGTGGGCACTGACGGCACGCCATTCCTGAACATGGCCACTTAGCCGGTCAGAGCGGTCAGCCGGGCGCGGACCTGCTCCGCTTCGGGGAGGCCGAGGTCGGCGTAGCGGGCCAGGGCGTGCTGCAGGTGGCTGCGGGCCTCGTCCGTCCGGCCGACCGCGAGCAGGACCTCTCCGAGCCGGTGCAGGGCCTCGGCTTCGCCGATCGGATAGTCCGCCTCGCGGAACACGGCCAGGGCCTGCCGCTGGCAGTCGGCGGCCTGGTGATGGTGGCCTTGCCTCTCATGGACAAGGCCCAGGTCTGACAGCGCGCGGGCGCCGCCGACCTGATAGCCGATCTCGCGGAACAAGGCCAGCGCCTGCCGCTGGCAGTCGGCGGCCTGCGGGTAACGACCCTGCTGTACGAACACGGACCCCAGGTTGCCGAGAGCCCGCGCCTCACCCGGCCGGTCGCCCATGTCGCGGTACAAGGCCAGAGCCTGCTGATGGTAGCTCGCGGCCGGCGCGTAGCGGTCCTGCTGCCAGTCGAGGATGCCGAGGTTGCTCAGCGTGCGCGCTTCACCCGTGCGGTCGCCGATCTCACGGAACAGCGCCAGCGCCTGCCCCAGTTTGCTGGCCGCCTCAGGATAGCGGCCATGCTGCCAGTGAACCAGACCGAGATTGCCCAGCGCGCGTCCTTGGCCGACGTGCTCGCCGGCCTCCTGCGACAGGGCGAGCGCCCGCTCATGAAATCCGACGGCCTGATCGTACCGGCCCTGGCGCCAGGCTACGACGCCGAGATTACCCAGCGCGATCGCTTCCGCCGCCCGGTCGTCCATGCGCTGGGCGGCGAGACGGGCATGAGAATGCACGACGATCGCGTCGGAGTAGTGACCGTCGTCGAGGTAGCGGAACAAGGTGGCGGCCAGGCGGGTGGCATAGCCGGGGCGGCCATTGCCGGCGCAGTACGCGACGGCGGACACGAGATTAGCCCGTTCGGTGTCCAGCCAGGCGCGTGCTGAGGCGGGGCTGGCCACGTGCGGGCTCGCGGCCGGCTCGGCCGGCGCGTGTTCGGCCGGAAACAGGGTGTTCATCGCGGCCGAGGCGGTGGCCAGGTAATAGTCCAGCACGCGCGTGAGCGCGTCCTCGGTCTCGCCGGGATTGTCGCGGGCGACGTCCTTGGCGTAGGCGCGCAGTAGATCGTGTAAGCCGTACCGCCCCGGCTGGACGGAGTAGATCAGGTGCGCGCAGGACAGCTGGTCGAGGATCAGCTGGCTGTGCTCGAGAGTCGCGGCGGTGAGTGCCGCCGTCGCCGCGGGATCGATGTCTGGCCCCGGATGCGGGCCCAGCAGCCGGAACGCGCGCGCGGCATCGGCCGGCAGGTGCCGGTAGGACCAGGAGAAGACGCTACGGATCGCGGTCCGGGGGTCGCCATCGGCATCCAGCAGGAAGAGCCGGCGCCGTTCGTCGGCCAGCTCGCCGGTCAGCTGCGATATGGTCATCGCCGGACGGGAAGCCGCGAACTCGGCGGCGACCCGCAACGCCAGCGGTAGCCTGGCGCACTGCCCGGCCAGCTCGGCAGCCGAGTCCGGCTCTGTACGTACCCGCTCTCCGATCAGGGCATGCAGCAGTTCCGCGGCGTCGGCCGGCGGGAGCAGGTCGAGGTCCAGGCGCCGTGCGCCGTGCCGGGCCACCAGTCCCGTCAGCGGATCGCGGCTCGTCACTATCACCGCGCATGACGCGGCGCCGGGCAGCAGCGGATAGACCTGGTCGGGGGTGGCGGCATTGTCGAGCACCACAAGCACTCGCCGCCCGTTCAGTAGCGACCGGTACCGCGCGGACCGCTCATCGAGGTCGGCCGGCACATCCCGTTCCGGCACGCCCAGCGAACGCAGGAAACGTGCCAGGGCGTCATCCGGGGACATCGGCTGACCAGGGTCGTAACCACGTAGGTTCAGGTAGAGCTGCCCGTCGGGGAACGTGTCCCTGACCCGGTGCGCCCAGTGCACCGCGAGCGCGGTTTTGCCGACGCCCGCGGTGCCGCACACGACCGAGATGACCAGCGCAGTCGCCGTCACGGCGGGGAGCAGTCCGTCAAGGACCGCCAGCTCATCGTTCCTGCCGGTGAACGCGTCGACGTCCGGGGGCAGCTCCTGCGGGATGGGCGCGGCCGGCGCATGGACAACCGCCGACGGCGGGTCCGCGGAGCTGAGCGGCGCCCCGCCGCCGAGGATATGCGCATGCAGATCGCGCAGCGCGGGGCTGGGCTCGATGCCCAGTTCCTCGACGAGAATCCGCCGGGTGCCGGCGTATAGTTCCAGCGCGTCGGCCTGGCGGCCGGACCGGTATAGGGCAAGCATGAGCTGACCCCGGAACCGTTCGCGGAGCGGATGCCCGCAGACCAGCCCGGTCAGCTCCACCACCGCCTCGTTGTGGCGGCCCTGAGCCAGCAAGACATCGAGACGCTCTTCGATCGCCGTCAGCCGCAGCTCACTCAGGCGAATCCGCTCAACTTCGGCCCACGGGCCGCGAATCTCCGGCAGTGGAGACGCCTGCCACAGCTGTAGTGCCGCGTCGAGTGACTGGGCCGCGGCCGCCACATCGCCCGCGGTGCGCGCCTTCCGCGCCCGTTCCAGGTTCGCTTCGAAGGCCATGGCATCCACCTGGCCACGTTCGACCAGGAGCTGGTAACTCTGGCCGCCGCCTAGCACGATCCGCCCAGGCGCGCGGTGGGCGCGGCGCGGTTCGAGCGCTCGGCGTAGCCCGGCAATGTAAATGTGCACGCCGTTGACCGCGCTCGCCGGCGGGTCCGGTCCCCAGATGCCATCGATGAGCTCGTCGCGGGACACGGGCTGATTCGCCCGTGCCGCCAGCATTCCCAGCACCGCCCGCTGGCGCGCCGCTCCCAGCGTCAGTTCCTGATCGGCCCACCAGGCGCGCACCGGTCCCAGCAACTGGATCCGCAACGCACCGCCGTCGCCCGTACTCACCCGCAATTTCTCGGACCCTCCGCTTTGTAAACGGATGGACCGGACGCGACGGTTCAACTCGGATGACAGGTGAAGGACGTGGATTATCCCAGCGGCCGGGGCCGCCGCACGGTGCCGGATTTGCCTGGCCCAGGCCGTACGGCGCCGGTCAGGGCAGCGGGACGGTAGGGGACGAACCGGGCCGGCCCCAGGCCCAGGCCGCTGGCGACCTGGTCGAGGCTGGCCGGGTCGGCCACGGAGTCCCAGCGGCCGGTGCTGACCCGGTGACTGATCGCCTGGACGCCCGCGACGAGTTCGGCCGGGCTGAAGTTGCAGTGTCCCACGCTGGCCACGAAGGCCTGGCGGAGCATTTCCCCGGAACCAGCCGCGCCGACCCTGGACGCGTAGAAGTTCTCCTGCTGGACCGGGACGAGCTGATCGGAGATCGTGTGCAGGTCGAGTTCCGGGACGGCCAGGCGCCCGTCCGGGACCGATGTCCGCTTCAGCGAGGCCACCGCCGCGGGGTCGGCGGTGATGTTCGCGTCCCGGGTCAGCGTGTCCAGGTCGGCGCGCAGGCTGAGTCCGGCCGCGCGGTACAGCGCCGCCACTTCCGGCAGGTAGGAGGAGCGGCCGAGGACGGTGGCGAAGTCAGTGCCAGCCGTCCAGTTCGCGCTGCCGCCGTCAGCCTGGTCGATCGCCGGGCGGCCGGATTCGATGAAGTCGATGGTGCTGAACGAGCCGGTGAACTCGACCTGGTACTGGGCGGCCTCCTGCGCGGCCGGGTCGCTGGGCGGTGGCGGTACCGCCTGGCTGGCGTCCCACGGGGGCACGTTGATGAACGCCATGGCCAGCGCCAGCCGGGCCCGGCCCGCCGCGGTCTGCTGCGCCTGTGCCGCGGCGCTCTGCAGGGTCGCGGCGGTGGCGAGCGCCTGGTTCACGGAGCCGAACCGGACGAGCTGGACCTGCTGGCCGGGCAGCAGTAGCCGAGCCAGGGCGTATTCGCCGTCGAGCTGGTACTCGTTGAGGTTGATCGCCCCCGCTACCAGGCCGCAGGTGGTCAGTGTCCCGTTGATGCGGCCCGCGCCGTCTTGCGCTTCCAGGGCGCTGACCAGCCCGCCCATGGAGGTGCCGAACGCGAGCACCTGCCGCGGCTGGCCGGGCAGCACGCCGTCTTCTACCGCGGCGAGGGTGCCGAACTGGTCGCGGACCGCGCTGTCCAGGGCCCATTCCGACCCGTTCGGGTCGTAGGACGACCCGGCCAGCGCGTAGCCGCGGGCCAGCAGCGCAGCCTGTGTCGCCGGATCCGGCGCGTCGGCCGCGGTCAGCGGGCCGAAGCCGTGGCTGTACAGCAGCAGGATCCCGTTCCATGGCGCGGGGACGTCCGCTATCCAGGCGGCCCCGTCGGGCAGGGTGCCGGTGGCGTGGCGCACCGACGGCGCCACGGAAACCGCGGCCGCGGGAACGGCTAGCGCGGCCGTCACGGCGAGCAGTGCCACGCTCGTGGTCGTGGTGAAGAATCTCACGCCTACCTCCCGGCGGTATACCCGCTGGGTGTGGATCCTGTCACAGTCCGCGCCAGATGTACAGGTTTCCTGATTACTCTCATTTCAGCGAACGGCGGTGGTTCCACCGCCCAGGACCGTGAAACGCCAAGCTGGCACGATGTCAGCATGATCAAGCACGAGGGCCCGGCGCGCGGGCCGAGTGCCCGCGCCTACCTGCTCATCATGCTCGGCGAGTACATCCTGGCCAGCCACGGCGCGGGGGCCTGGACGCAGACGATCACCGACGGGCTCGCCCTGCTCGGGTTCGAGGAGAGGGCGGCCCGGCAGGCGATCGCCCGGACCGCGGCGGCCGGATGGATGGCTTCTGCCCGGAGCGGCCGCCGCGTGCGCTGGCAGCTCACGCCGGCCGGCCGGGAGTACCTGACCGCCGCCCGGGAGCGGCTGTTCGCCGCGGGCCCCGAGTCCGACTGGGACGGCGACTGGCTGATGCTGCTGCTCACCATCCCGGAGAACCAGCGCAAGCTGCGGTACCGGTCGCGGACGGCCCTGGAGTGGGCCGGGTTCGGCTCGCCCGGCCCGGGCGTGTGGCTCAGCCCGCATCCCTCGCACGCCGCCGAGGCCCGTCAGGTCCTCAGTTCGCTCGGCACCGGCGTGCAGGCCATCATCATGCACGCCCGGCTCGATGACCCCGGTGAGCGCCACCGGCTGGTCTCCCAGGCATGGGACGTCCGCGAACTGGACGGCCGGTACCGCGCGTTCGCCGCGCACTGGGACGCGGTGGCACCCCGGTCGCCCGATGCGGCCTTCGTCCAGCGGCTGCACCTGGTGTACGAGTGGCGCAGGCTGCTGCTGGCCGATCCCGGCCTGCCGCCGGCGCTGCTGCCCGCGGACTGGAGCGGCGAGCTTGCCCGTGGACTGCTGCTGGACCGGCACGCCCGGTGGGCGCCGCTCGCCACCACATGGTGGGAGACGCACTTAAATGTGACACAGTATTGACCTCACGACGATGCCAGTGTAAATAATCTTGATGTGCTCAAGGCCGAGCAGCTGACGCGCTCATTCGGCGGTGTCTACGCGCTGTCTGACGTATCCATGTCGGTGGCGGAAGGCGAGCTGAGAGGCGTGATAGGCCCCAACGGGGCGGGGAAGTCGACGCTGTTCAGCCTGATCTCCGGGCACCTCTCACCGGATCGCGGGACCATCGCCTACCGCGGGCAGCGGATCGACGGCCTTTCTCCGCATGACCGGGCCAGGCTCCGCATCTCCATCGTCTTCCAGGCCACCCGGCTGTTCCAGGGCATGACCGTGCTGGAGAACGTCATGGTGGGCGCGCATGTCTGGTCACGGCACGGGTTCGCCGAGGCCGCGCTGCGGCTGCCCAGGCACCGGCGGGAGGAGCGGGAGATCCGGCGCCGGGCGACCGACGCGATCGGACGGGCCGGCCTGGGTGACTGGGCTGCCGCCAGGGCCGAATCCCTGCCGCTGGGCCAGCAGCGTTCGCTCCAGGTGGCCCGCGCCCTGTGCGGTGAGCCGCGACTGCTGCTGCTCGACGAGCCCGCCTCGGGCCTGCGGGCCGGGGAACGGGAGGCCCTCGCGGCCCTGCTCGGCCAGCTGAAAGCCGATGGGCTGACCATGATGCTCATCGAGCATGACGTGGGTTTCGTCTCCGGCCTGGCCGACATGGTCACGGTCCTCGACCTCGGCAAGGTGATCGCCGAAGGGCCGCCGGGTCAGGTCAGCCGGGATCCAGCGGTGATAGCGGCCTACATCGGCGCGGGTACCCAGACCGGCAGGGAACAGGGCCATGCTGCGGGCCACTGACCTGGTGGTCCGCTGGGGCGCGGTGACGGCGCTCGACGGTGTCAGCGTGTCGGTCGGGAAGGGGGAGATGGTCGCCCTCGTCGGCTCGAACGGCGCCGGCAAGAGCACCCTGGTGCAGGCGCTGGCCGGCCTGGTCCGCCCGGTTCGCGGCACGATCACCGTCGAGGGCCGGCTGGCGTATGTGCCGGAGGGCCGTCAGCTCTTCTCCGACATGTCCGTGCACGACAACCTGCGCCTGGGGGCATGGCGGGGCCGCGACCGCGACCCGGGGCGGGTCTATGAGGTGCTTCCGGGCCTGGCCGACCTGGCCAGGCGCAAGGCGGGGACGCTG
Organism: Streptosporangiaceae bacterium; assembly: GCA_019245115.1. Taxonomy (GTDB): domain Bacteria; phylum Actinomycetota; class Actinomycetes; order Streptosporangiales; family Streptosporangiaceae; genus JAFARZ01. The sequence continues at coordinate 29,533 of JAFARZ010000329.1, forward strand.
TCGGGCGGCCAGCAGCAGATGGTCGCCGTGGGACGGGCCCTGATGGCGGACCCGGAGATCCTGCTGGTCGACGAGCTGTCCCTGGGCCTGGCGCCCATCGTCGTATCCGCCCTGGCCGATCAGCTGAGGCTGCTCCATCAGACGCGGGACCTGGCGGTGCTGCTGATCGAGCAGAACGCCGAGCTGGCCCTCGAGCTGTGCCCGCGGGCCTACGTGCTGGAGAACGGGCGCATCGTGACCTCGGGCAGCTCGGCCGACCTACGCCAGACCGAGGCGATCCGCCACGCCTACCTGGGGCTGCCATGAGCGAGCGGAAGCGAGCTGCCGCGGCGGTCGCCGTCCCGAAGGGGCGGCGATTCCCGCCGTGGCCCCAAGCCGGCCGAGCGCAGCGAGGCCTTGGCGCGGAGGAAAAAATTGAGCGAGCTGGTTGGGTACCTGATCTCCGGTATCGCCGTCGGTTGCGGCTACGCGCTCCTGGCCAGCGGGTTCGTCGCCGTCTTCCGGGTCACCGAGGTCATCAACTTCGCCCAGGGCACGCTGGCCGTGCTCGGCGGTTTCGTGGCTTACTCCGCCCTCACCTCGGCCCGGCTTCCCCAGGGGCTGGCGGAGGCCCTGGGCGTACTCGCCGCGGGCGCGGCTGGCCTGGCCTTCGGCGGCGTCGCCATCGGCAAGAGGGGCACTCCTCCGCTGGCATCGCTGGTGATCACTCTCGGCCTGGCCGTGGCGGCCTACGCGGCCGAGATAGCCATCTGGGGGGACACGCCCCTCTCTTTCCCGGCCCTGCCGGGCGACTTCGTGCTGGCCGGGGCGCACCTGCTCCGCCAGTACCTGCTGGTGATCGGGGTCGCCCTGGTGACGCTCCTGGCGCTGGGCGCCTTCTTCACCCGCACCTACACCGGAAGGGGCATGACAGCCTGTGCCAGTAACCGGTTCGCCGCGCGGGCGGTGGGGATCAACGTGCGCCGGATGGGCCTGTTCGCGTTCGCTCTCGGCGGGCTTCTGGGCGGGCTCGCGGGAGTCCTGCTGATACCGATCCAGCCGCTGTCCTTCAACTCCGACGTCAACCTGGCCATCAGCGGCTTCGCGGCCGCGATATTCGGCGGGCTGCGCAGCTTCGAGATGGCGCTGGCCGGCGGACTGGTCCTCGGCGTGGCGGAATCCCTGGTCGCGGGGTACGCGCAGGCCTCCTACGAGACCGTCGTGGCACTGGGCCTCATGCTCCTGCTGATGATCTGGCAGGCACACCGGCGACTGGAGCTGGCATGAGGGCCGTCGCGGTCATCCTCGCCGCCACCGTGAGCCTTGCCCTGCCGCTGTGGCTGTCGGCGGCGAACCTCACCGTCTACGTTCTCGCCGGCCTGTACGCGGTGACCGCCGTCGGGCTCTCGCTGCTGATGGGATACGCCGGCCAGGTTTCCCTGGGCCAGGCGGTCTTCTTCGCCATCGGCGCCTACACCGTGGCGGTGCTGTCGCTGCACGGCGTTCCGGCGGCCGCCGCGCTTGTCGCGGCGCCCGTGCTCGCGGCCGCGGTGGCGGCGGTGGTCGGCGTGCCGATCCTCCGGCTCCGCGGGCACTACCTGGCCTTCGCCACCCTGGCGTTCCAGCTCATCGTGCTGTCGGTCATCTCGAACACCGCCTTCCTGGGCGGCGGGCTCGGCTTCACCGGCATTCCGTCCCTGGGCATCGGCGGAGCGGCGCTCACCTCCGCACGCGGGTACGCATGGCTGGTCTGGGGGGTCACCGCGGCGGTGATGATCCTGACCCGCAACCTCATCCGTTCCCGTCCCGGGCGAGCCCTGCGGGCGCTGGCCACGAGCGAGGCCGCCGCCGAGTCGGCCGGCATCCCGGTGGTCCGCTACAAGCTGGCGGTGTTCGCGCTGTCCGCCGCCTACGCCGGGTTCGCCGGCGGAATCTACGTCTTCTTCATCGGCTACGCGGCGCCGGGTGCCTTCCCGGTCGCGCTGTCGGTGGAGCTGGTCGTGATGGTCGTGATCTTCGGCCTGGGTTCGGTGTGGGGCGCCGTGGCGGGCGCCGTCGGGATCAGTGTCCTGGTCCAGGTCCTCAACCAGGTCGGCACGTCGCCGGGCATGCCCCAGTACATGCCGACCCTGCTGTCCTATGCCGCATACGGCGTGATCCTGGTCCTGATCATGGTGTTCCTCCCCGGTGGCGTCGCGGCGATCATTCCTCCGGGGGCCGTCGCATCGGCCAGATCGTTCGTTTCATCTTTCCGAAGGAGGCAGTAACGGTATGCGGAGATCAAGCGCATTGCTGGCCGCGGTGGCGGTCACGGCCGCGGCCACCGCTTGCGGCAGCGGCGGTTCCACCCACAGCACCACGTCCTCCTCGTCCGCCCAGATCAAGGTGGGCATGATCGCTCCGCTGACCGGGCCCTTCGCCCCCCTCGGCCAGGGAGACGAACAGGGAGCTGATATCGCCGTCAGCCAGCTGAACGCGGCGGGCGGAATCGACGGCCACAAGGTTGACCTCATTATCAAGGACGACAAGACCGACCCCACCCAGTCGCTCATCGACTTCCAGGCCCTGCAGGGCGAAGGCGTTGCCGCGGTGCTGGGATCGTCGGTCTCCGACTCCGCCCGCGCGGTCGCCCCCAAGGCGGAACAGGCCCAGATTCCCTACATCTCGCTGTCGCCCGTCGACCAGACAGTCAACCCGGTCCAGCCTTACGTCTTCCTGGTGCCGGCGGTCACCACCACCTACGCCAACCGGCTCATGCAGTGGTTCAAGGCGGAGGGGATCACCAGGATCGCCGTGGGCTACGACAACACCGACATCTACACCACCAACGGCTACCACAGCACCCTCAGCCAGGCACCCTCCTACGGCGTGAAGGTCGTCGACACCGAGGTGTTCCAGATCACGACCACCGACTTCTCCACGATCGTGTCCCACGTCGCGGGCTCCGGCGCCCAGGCGTTCCTGGTGTGGGCGACCGGGCCCGCTCCGGTGATCCTGACCAAGACGTTCTCCGGCGCGGGCCTGGCCGCGAAGATGAAGCTGGTGATGACGCCGTCGGACGCCACCACCCTCTACACCCGCCCCGCCGGGCCGGCCGCCAACGGGGTGGTCATGGCCGCCGCGCTCGGCGTCATCGCGCCTCAGCTACCGCAATCGCCTATCAAGACCGCGATCGGCAACCTGGCGACGCCGTTCGCCGCCAAGTACGGAGGGCAGCCCTCGGAGTTCGCGGCGGACGCCTACAGCGGCGCCGAGCTGCTGTTCGCCGCGCTGAAGCAGGCCGCTCCCGGTTTCTCCGGCAGTGCGATCCAGTCCGCGCTCAGCCACCTGTCCCTGCTCACCCCCGATGGCGAGTACCACTACACCCAGACGGACCACAGCGGCCTGACCCCGGATGACGTCGCCATGGTCGTCGTGCAGGACGGCGCCTTCCAGCCAACCCCCTGGCAGAAGACGCAATACAGCACCCTACCCGGCTAAAAGAATCGGTAAGGAGGTCAGCGGATGGTGATCTTGCCCATGTCGATGGCGACCATCAGCGGATGGTCCGGGGCGAGCTGGTCGTAGGCCCGTCGCGTGGCGGGGACGATGATGCAGGTCACTTCCAGCCGCCGCCACGTTTCACCACCGGCCTCGACGGGAGCGATCTCCTCGCTGGCAAACCCGGGCCAGGTGGCGAGGAACGGCATATTCACATACGTCCACTGCGCCTCCCCCACGAAATAGGCGAGATGAATGTCGTCCCACGGAGTGTCGAACTGATGACCGTCAAACGACCTCTCCGGGTCCTCGCGCGCCTCGATGAGCGTGCCGTCACCGCGCTGCACGACGACCTGGTCGGGCATATAGAGTGACCGTTTGTCCCGGCCGGCGGACTCCATTGTCACCAGCTGCCGCCTGGTATTCACCTCCAGGCGGACGTCCCTGAGCGCATCACCCTTGCCTTTGAGGTGCCAGAAGGCCCCGGTAATAGACACGTCGAAGGTGATCGACTTGACCTGGTTCCATCGGTCCAGTCCGCCATGCGCGGCGACGGCTCTGTCGAGTAGATCGTTCATTTCTGCTCCTGGTGCACGTGGCCGCCGGGCTGGCCGTAGGTGTCGTGCAGCGGCCATTGGCTGACATACCGCTGACGGCCAGCAGGGGTCAGGTCGAGGAACCGGTAAGTGCTGAGCATGACGTCGGCGCCCACGCCGTAGGCGGAGTAGGTGTGGAATACCTGGTCGCCGTCGCGGACGAAAACGCTGATGCCCTGGCCATCGGAGTTGTCGGCCGCGTAATAGCCCAGCCCTTCCCGTTCGAGGGTGGCCTTGTCCTTGTAGTTATATTCGAATGATCAGCTGGCCCCGGCCTTCGAAGAGGTCTGCCAGCTTGACCGGGCCGCCTGGTCCGGTGAAGATGTAGTCTTTCGTGATTTCCACCATCGGCAGCGCTTGGCGCTCGGCGGCCAGCGCGGCCTGTGCCCGGCTCAGCTCCTTC